>NZ_BAFW01000027.1 GCF_000308535.1 Nocardia cerradoensis NBRC 101014
GTCGTGGCTCCGGGGCCGGCCGGCGAGCAGCTCGTCGGCTATGCGGTCGCCGCCCCGAATGCCACGTTGGACTCCGCGGCTCTGCGCGACGCCGTCGCCGACCGCTTGCCGTCCTATATGGTGCCGTCCGCCGTGCTGGTCTTGGATGCGTTGCCGCTCAACACCTCCGGGAAACTGGATCGCAAGGCGCTGCCGGCGCCGGTGTTCGAGACCCACGAGTACACCGCCCCCGCCACACCCATCGAGGAGACCGTGGCCGCGGTGTTCGCCGAGGTGCTCGGCATCGAGCGGGTGGGTCGCGACGACGACTTCTTCGCGCTGGGCGGTAACTCGCTGAGCGCCACCCGGGTCGCGGCGCGGCTCGGCGCCGCCCTCGACACGCAGGTGCCGGTCCGTCTGGTCTTCGAAACCGGCACCGTCGCCGGACTGGCCGCGCGCGTCGAGGCACAGGCTCCGGCCGCCGGACGCCCCGCGCTCGTCGCGGGACCGCGTCCGGCCCGTATTCCGCTTTCGCCGGCGCAGCAGCGGATGTGGTTCCTCAACCAGTTCGACACCGCCTCCCCGGCCTACAACATCACCGCGGCCGTGCGGCTGACCGGCGCCTTGGATATCGACGCACT
Source organism: Nocardia cerradoensis NBRC 101014 (assembly GCF_000308535.1). GTDB lineage: Bacteria > Actinomycetota > Actinomycetes > Mycobacteriales > Mycobacteriaceae > Nocardia > Nocardia cerradoensis. The sequence continues at coordinate 621 of NZ_BAFW01000027.1, forward strand.
GAACGCGGCGGTGGCCGATCTGGTCGCGCGCCACGAGATCCTGCGCACCTGGTACCCCCAGGACGCCGAAGGACCCGTGCAGCGCATCCGATCCGCCGCCGAGGCCACTCCCGAACTGCGGGCGGTCGCGGTCGACGCGACGGAACTGGCGGACAGTATCGGTGCGGTGGTCGCCCGCGGTTTCGACGTCGCGGCCGAAGTGCCGGTCCGGGTTGCTCTCTTCGCGCTCGGCGCCGACGAATACGCCCTGGTCCTGGTGGTGCACCACATCGCCGGCGACGGCTGGTCGATGGGACCGCTGACCCGTGACCTGATGGCGGCGTACGCGGCCCGCAGCAACGGCGACGAGCCGGGATGGGCGCCGCTGCCGCTGCAGTACGCGGATTACGCGCTGTGGCAGCGCGAGTTGCTCGGTGACGAGACGGACGACGACTCGCTGGCCGCCGAGCAGATCGCCTTCTGGAAGTCCGCGCTGGCGGGGCTGCCCGAGGAATCGACGCTGCCCGCCGACCGGCCACGACCGGCGACCCAGTCCTTCCGGGCGGGCACCGTCGACGCGGTGGTCGACGCCGACGTGCATGCCGGTCTGAAAGCGTTGGCACGCAACGGAAATGCGTCGGTGTTCGTGGTGGTGCACACCGCGCTCGCGGTGCTGCTGTCGCGGCTGTCCGGTAACTCCGACGTAGCCATCGGCACCCCGGTGGCCGGTCGCGGGGCGGCCGAACTCGACGACGTCGTCGGCATGTTCGTCAACACCGTCGTGCTGCGCACGACGACAGCGGCCACCGAACCGTTCACCGCGTTGCTGGCCCGCCAGCGGGATACCGATCTGGCTGCCTTCGCGCACGCCGACCTGCCGTTCGAGCGTCTCGTGGAAGCGTTGGATCCGGTCCGGTCCACCGGCCGCAGCCCGCTGTTCCAGGTGGCACTGTCGTTCGAGAACCTGCCCTCGGGCAGCTTCGAGCTGCCCGGACTGCGGGCGACAGCGCTCGAATCCGACACCGGCGTCGAACGTTTCGACGTGACGGTCACCGTCACCGAAACCGACAGCGGCCTCGCGGTGCGGTTCACCTATGCGCGGGATCTGTTCGACGAAGCCACGATTCGTGCTTTCGCCGAGCGGTTCGGCCGGGTGCTGAGTGCCGTCGCCGCCGATCCGGCCATCGACGTCGCCGATCTTCCGCTGCTCTCGGCGGCGGAGACCGAACGCTTGACCCGGGTGGCCGGTCCGGCGGTGACCACCTCCGGCACCCTGCCCGACCTGATGGCCGCCGCCGCGGCGGCCGCCCCGGAAGCGATCGCGCTGCGCGGCGGCGGACGGTCGATGACCTACGCCGAATTGGATGCCCGCTCCTCACGACTGGCCCGGGAACTGATCGGCCGGGGCATCGGCCCGGGCGACCGGGTGGCACTGGGTATTCCGCGGTCGATCGAATCGGTGCTCGCCGTCTGGGCGGTCGCCAAGGCCGGCGCCGCCTTCGTGCCGATCGACCCGAACTATCCCGCCGAGCGCATCGAGCGCATGGTCACCGATTCGGAGGTCCGCCTCGGCCTTGTCGTCGGCGCGGTGCGCGACCGGTTCCCGGCGACCGTGGAGTGGTTGCTGCTCGACCATCCCGCGTTCGGGCTGGAGCTCGAACGGCGCAGTGGCGCACCGGTTTCCGACGCGGAGCGGATTCATCCGCTGCGGCCGGCCGATGTCGCGTACATGATCTACACCTCCGGTTCGTCGGGTCTGCCGAAGGGTGTGCTGATCACCCACGCCGGTATCGCCGGATATCTGGCCGAACAGCGGGACCGCTTCGGTGTCACCCCGCAGTCGCGCACGCTCCACTTCGCCAGCCCGTCGTTCGACGCCGCGATGCTCGAACTGCTGCTGGCGCTGGCCGGACCGGCCACCATGGTCATCGCGCCGACCACCGTGTACGGCGGTGCGGAACTCGCGGAATTCCTGCGGGCCGAGCGGGTGACGCACGCATTCGTCACCGCCGCCGCGATGGCGTCGGTCGATCCGACCGGACTGGACGAGCTCGAGGTCGTCGTCACCGGTGGTGAGAGCTGGGCTCCGGAGCTGGTGCGCCGCTGGGCGGTTCCGGTCGCCAGTGGTACCCGGCGGTTCTACAACGCCTACGGTCCCACCGAGGCGACCATCGCCACCAACATCAGTGATGCGCTGCGGCCGGGCGAGCCGGTCACCCTCGGTGGGCCGATCCGCGGCATCACCGCGTGGGTGCTCGACGAGCGCCTGCGTCCGGTACCGGCCGGTGTCGCCGGGGAGCTCTACGTCGCCGGCGCGCAACTGGCTCGCGGCTACCATCGCCGCCCCGGCCTGACCGCCGAGCGGTTCGTGGCCTGTCCGTGGCTGCCCGGTGTGCGGATGTACCGCACCGGTGACGTGGTGCGCTGGCTGTCCGCTCCGCAGGACGGCGGCCAGGCGCAGTACCGGGTGGAATACCTGGGCCGCAACGACTTCCAGGTCAAGGTGCGCGGCTTCCGCATCGAACTCGGTGAGATCGACGCGGTGCTGACCGCCCACGAATCGGTGGACTTCGCGGTGACCGTCGGGCGTACGGCGCCCAGCGGCGCGACCGCGCTGGTGTCCTACGTGCTGCCCGCGGCGACCGGCGCGACGGCGGCATTCGACCGGCAGGTCCTCGACGCCCACGCCCGGGAACAGCTCCCGGCGCACATGGTGCCGGCGATGATCATCGTGCTGGACCGGATTCCGCTCACTCCGGTCGGCAAGCTGGACCGCGCCGCCCTGCCGGAGCCGGTCTTCGAGGCCACCGCCTTCCGGGCTCCGGTCACCGCGACCGAGCAGGCGGTCGCGGCGGTCTACGCCGAGGTGCTGGGCGTGGAGCGGGTCGGTCTGGACGACGACTTCTTCGCCCTCGGCGGCAACTCCCTCAGCGCCACCCGCGTGGTCGCGCGCCTGGGCGCCGCCCTCGACGCCGAGGTGCCGGTGCGGCTGGTGTTCGAGGCCGCGACGGTGGAGCGCCTCGCCGCCCAGGTCGAGACCTCGGCCGCCGCGGCACGCCCGGCGCTGACCGCGCGCAGCACGGCGCCCGCGGCGACGGGAAGCCAGGAGCCGGAACGGATTCCGCTGTCGCCCGCGCAGCAGCGGATGTGGTTCCTCAACCAGTTCGACACCGAGTCCGCGGCGTACAACATTCCGATCGCGGTCCGGCTGATCGGGCGGTTGGATGTTCCGGCGCTGCGCCGCGCGGTGGGTGATGTCGTGGCCCGCCACGAGATTCTGCGTACCTATTACCCTCAGACGCAGGACGGTCCGGTGCAGGTCGTGGAGCCGGCCTCGCAGGCGGCTCCGCAGATTCTGCCGATGCGGGTGGCCGAGCGCGACCTGGCCGAGCGGATCATCGACGTGATCGCCGTCGGATTCGATGTGTCGGCGGAGGTTCCGCTGCGGGTCGCGCTGTTCCGGCTCACCGACCGGACCGACGAGCACGTGATCGTGTTCGTGGTCCACCACATCGCGGGCGACGGCTGGTCGATGGGACCGCTCACCCGGGATGTGATGGCCGCCTACGCCGCTCGCGCGCAGCAACTCGAGCCCGAGTGGGCGCCGCTGCCGGTGCAGTACGCCGATTACAGCGTCTGGCAGCGCGAGCTGCTGGGTGCGGAGGATGATCCGCAATCGCTGGCGGCGCGCCAGATCGACTACTGGCGCAACGCCCTGGCCGACCTGCCGGAGGAGTCCACGCTGCCGGCCGACCGGCCGCGGCCCAACGCTCCGAGCTACCTCGGCGCCGGCATCGACTTCACCGTCGACGCGGACGTGCGGCAGGGTTTGGTGGAGCTGGCCCGCCGGGCCAACACCACGATGTTCATGGTCGTGCACGCCGCGCTGGCGGTACTGCTGGGCCGCATGTCCGGCAGCTCCGACGTCGCGATCGGCACCCCGGTGGCCGGCCGCGGCCAGGCCGCACTCGATGATCTGATCGGCATGTTCGTCAACACGCTGGTGCTGCGCAGCGAGCTGCGGCCGGGCGAGAGTTTCCTCGACCTGCTCGCGCGCCAGCGGGAGACCGACCTGGCGGCGTTCGCCAACGCCGACATTCCGTTCGAACGGCTCGTGGACGCGCTCGCCCCCGAGCGCTCGACCGTCCGCTCGCCGCTGTTCCAGGTGTCGCTGGCGTTCCAGAACCTGCCGTCGGGCTCGTTCGAATTGCCCGGACTCCGGGTGGAGGCCGTCGATTTCGACGTGGCGATCGAAAAGTTTGATCTGTCGGTGACGCTGTTCGAGGCGGGAGACGCGGCCGGTGATGCGACCCTCGCGGGCCGGATCACCTACGCGCGTGACCTGTTCGACGAATCGACGATCCGCGAGTTCGCGCAGCGGTATCACCGCGTGCTGCGCGAGATCGCGGCCGCACCGGATACCGCGGTCGCCGATATCGAGCTGCTGACCGATGCCGAACGCGACCGCGTTCTCGGGCAATGGGTCTCGGCGGGAACGGATTCCGGGCCGGAGACGACGCTGGTCGAGGTGTTCGACGCCGCGGCGGCCGCACACGCCGATCGCACCGCGCTGATCTTCGGTGACGAACGAATCGGATACGCGGAACTGTCGCAGCGGGTGAACCGCTTGGCGCGCACGCTGATCGAGGCGGGCGCCGGTCCGGAGACGCTGGTGGCGGTGGCACTGCCGCGTTCGGCGGATCTGGTGGTCGCACTGCTGGCGGCGATCCGTGCCGGAGCCGGATACCTGCCGGTCGACCCGACGTATCCGGCCGACCGCATCGCCTACATGCTCGACGACGCCCGGCCGATCTGCGCGGTCACCACCTCCGATCGCGAGATCGAGTTGCGCGGGGTCCCGACCGTGGTGGAACTGGATCGGCTGGATCTTTCGGCGGTGTCGGCCGACCCGATCACGCCGGCCGAGCGCCGGGGTACGCCGACTCCCGACAGCATCGCCTACGTCATCTACACCTCCGGTTCGACCGGTCGCCCCAAGGGCGTGCAGGTGCCGCATCGCACCGTGGCCAAGCTGTTCGCCAACACGCGCGACTGGTTCGCCTTCGACGAGACCGACGTGTGGACGATGTTCCACTCCTACGCGTTCGATTTCTCGGTATGGGAGCTGTGGGGCCCGCTGTTGCACGGCGGCGCACTGGTCGTGGTGGACTACCACACCTCGCGCTCGCCGGAGCAGTTCCTGGAACTGCTGCGCCGCGAACGGGTCACCGTGCTGAACCAGACGCCCTCGGCGTTCTATCAGCTCGACGCGGCCGACCAGGCCGCCGCCGATTCCGCGGCGCCACTGGCGTTGCGCTACGTGGTGTACGGCGGTGAGGCGCTGGAGCTACGACGGTTGAACGGCTGGTACGACCGCCACGGCGATGCCGCGCCGCGACTGATCAACATGTACGGCATCACCGAGACGACCGTGCACGTCACCTATCGCGCCCTGGACGCGGCGGCCGTCGCCGAGGCCGACGGCAGCGTGATCGGGCGGGCCATTCCGGGTCTGCGCACCTATCTGCTGGACAACCGGCTGCGGCCGGTGCCGGTCGGCGTTCCGGGTGAGATCTACGTCGCCGGAACACAATTGGCGCGCGGCTACCTCGGGCAGCCGGCGCTGACCGCGGGCCGGTTCGTGGCGGATCCGTTCGGTGCGCCGGGCACCCGGCTGTACCGTTCCGGTGACCTCGCGCGCTGGAACGCCGACGGCGATCTGGAATACCTGGGTCGTGCCGACGATCAGGTGAAGGTGCGCGGTTTCCGCATCGAACTCGGCGAGATCGAGGCGGCGGTACTCTCCCGCCCCGGCATCGCCCAGGCCGCGGTGCTGGTGCGTGAGGACCGCCCCGGCGATCCGCGCATCGTCGCCTACGTGGTGCCCGAGGACCCGGCGGACCGTCCGTCCGCCGGAAACGTCGACGATCGCTGGCGTGCCGGGGTGGCCGAATCGCTGCCCGAGTACATGGTGCCGTCGGCCTTCGTGGTGCTCGACGCGATTCCGTTGACCGCCAACGGCAAACTGGATCGCCGCGCGTTGCCGGCGCCGGCCTTCGCGGTGACGGCGTCGCGGACGTCGCTCACCGCGCTCGAGACGCGGCTGGCCGAGTTGTTCGCGCAGGTGCTGGGCGTGCCGGAGGTGGGGGTCGACGACTCCTTCTTCGCGGTCGGCGGTGACAGCATCATGTCCATTCAGTTGGTGTCGCGGGCCAAAGCGGCCGGGATCGTCTTCACCCCGCGGGATGTGTTCGAACACCGGACGGTCGCGGGACTGGCCCGGGTGGCCGTGGCGGACGGGCTGGCCGAACCCGAGGTACTGGCCGAACTGCCCGGCGGCGGGGTCGGCGAGATCCCGCTGACTCCCGTGCTGGCGGCCTATCTGGACAGCGGCGTGCACAACCGGTTCGCGCAGACGATGGTGCTCGGATTGCCCGAGCACATCGACGAATCGGGTCTGATCGCGACCATCGCCGCGGTGCTCGACCACCACGATGTGCTGCGCTCGCGGGTCCGGCGGACCGGCGAGGGCTGGACCTTCGAGGCCTTGCCCACGGGTTCGGTGGATGTCCGCGACCTGGTCACCACGGTCGACGTCCCCGCCGGGGTCGACGCCGCCGAATTGAACCGGATCGCAAGCGCCGCAATGGATTCGGCGTTGGCGGCGCTCGACCCGCAGGCGGGCCGGATGCTGACCTTCACCTGGTTGCGCCGGCCCGACGGCCGCGACGCGGTGACCGTCGCCGCGCACCACTACGTGATCGACGGCGTGTCCTGGCGCATCCTGATCCCGGATCTGGCGGTCGCCTGGGCGCAGCGCTCGGCCGGTGCTCCGATCGAGCTGCCGCCGGTGGGCACGTCGTTCCGGCGGTGGGCACACGGTCTGGTCACCGCGGCGGAGTCCGACGAGCGGGTCGCGGAAACGGATTACTGGCGTAGCGTGCTCGCGACGCCGGATCCGCTGCTGGGCGCTCGCGCCCTCGATCCGGCGGTCGACACGCATCGGACCGTGCGTCGCTTCGAGACGCGGGTGCCGGTGGAGGTCGCCGACGCCGTGCTCACCCGCCTGCCCGCGCTGTACCGCGGTGGTGTCAACGACGGCCTGCTGGCCGCGCTGGCACTGGCGGTGCGGACCTGGCGTGGTCGCCGGGGCATCGACGCACCGGTGACCCGGGTGAAGCTGGAGGGCCACGGCCGCGAGGAGACCACGGTCCCCGGCGCCGACCTGACCCGCACGATCGGCTGGTTCACCAGCATCTATCCGGTCTCGCTGGATCTGACCGGCATCGACGTCGGAGCCGCGTTCGCGGGCGCGGCGGTGACCGCGGACCTGGTGAAGTCGGTGAAGGAACAACTGCTCGCGGTGCCCGACCGGGGAATCGGTTACGGCCTGCTGCGGTACCTCAACCCGGAATCCGCTCCGGCGGTCGCGGGCGAACTCGGACAGATCAGTTTCAACTACCTGGGCCGGGTCTCCGCGGGCGGCGTTCCCGAGGGCCTGCCGGATCTGGGCTGGCTGCCCACGGCGGAACTGGGATCCGTTGTCGCGGACCAAGATCCGGACATGCCGGCGGCGGCCGTGATCGACGTCAACGCGATCGTCAACGACGGTCCGGACGGCCCGCTCATGGACGTCACCTTCCTGTACGCGGCCGATATCGTCGGCGAGGACGCGGTGCGCGAACTGGCGCAGGACTGGGTCTCCGCCCTGACCGCGCTCGCCCGCCATGCCCAGGATCCGGCGGCCGGCGGGCTCACTCCGTCGGACGTGCCGCTGGTGCGGGTCGGCCAGGCGGAACTCGACGCCTGGCGGGAGGCCCGTCCGGGGCTCTCGGACGTGCTGCCGCTGTCACCGCTGCAGGAGGGTCTGCTGTTCCTGACCGAACTGCAGGCGGCCGACGGAGTCGACGACTACGTCATGCAGTTCGCCCTGGAACTGTCCGGCGATATCGATCTGGACCGGTTGCACCGGTCCGCGCAGGCGGTGCTCGATCGGCATGCGAATCTGCGGACGGCCTTCGTCACCACGGCGACCGGCGTGCCCGTGCAGCTGGTGGTCGACGACGTGGAGGTGCCCTGGAAGGTCGTGACCGGGGTGGCCGACGACGAGCTGACCCAGGTGCTGGCCGCGGACCGGTACCGGTTCGATCCGGCGGTCGCGCCGCTGGTGCGATTCACCGTGTACCGCACCGACTCCGGCGCCACCCACCTGGCGTTGACGACGCATCACATCCTGCTCGACGGCTGGTCCATGCCGCTGCTGATGAAGGATCTGCTCATTCTGTACGCGGTGCGGGGTGATTCGTCGATGCTGCCGCGGGTCCGGCCGTACCGCGACTACCTGGCGTGGCTGTCCCGGCAGGACCACGATCGGGCGCTGTCGGAGTGGGCCGGTGCCCTGGCCGGGCTCGAGCCCAGTCATCTGGCTCCGGCGCTCGCGGCGCCCGCCACCCCGGGTGACGGCATCGGCACGCTGACCTTCGACCTGTCGCCGGAGCAGACGCGGGCGTTGACGACGTTCGCCGCCAAGGCCGGCGTGACTGTCAATACCGTGGTTCAGGCGGCGTGGGGTGCGGTGATCGCGGCCCATACCGATCGCGACGACGTGGTCTTCGGGGCCGCGGTCTCCGGTCGTCCGCCGCAGCTCGACGGCATCGACGACATGATCGGATTGTTCGTCAACACGATTCCGGTGCGCGTCCGGTTCGATCCGCGATGGTCGGTGCGGGATGCGTTGCAGCGCTTGCAGTCCGAGCAGGCGGCCCGGCTCGACCAGCACCACATCGGGCTGGCCGAAATCCAGGGCGCTCTCGGTGTGGAGGGCCTGTTCGACACGATGATCGCGTTCGAGTCCTATCCCATCGACACCGAGGGGTTGCAGGAAGCGAGCACCATCGACGGCATGGCCGTCACCGGGCTGCAGGCGGTCAACTTCACGCACTACCCGCTGACCGTGCTGGTGAACCTGGATTCGCAGCTCCGGGTGAAGATGCTGTACCGGCACGACACCGTCGACGCGGCGGCCGCGGCCGCCGTCACCGACAGGTTGCGCATGCTGATCGGTGAGTTCGTCGCCGCGCCGCGTCGCGGTCTGCCGGGCATCGGGCTGCTGCTCGACGCCGAGCGGACGAGCCTGGCGGCACGCAACGACACCGCCGCGCCGGAACTGCTCGACGACGCCACCCTGGTGTCGCTGTTCCACGCGCAGTGCGACCGCACTCCGGACGCACCCGCGGTCACCTTCGGCGACCGGACCCTGACCTACGCCGAATTGCGTTCCGCGGCAACAGGTCTCGCCGGTGCCCTGGTCGAGGCGGGGGCGGGGCCGGAGACCCGCGTGGCGGTGGCGATGCGGCGTTCGGCGGCACTGGTGGTCGCGCTCTACGCGGTCCTGGAGAGCGGCGCCGCCTATGTGCCGGTCGATCCGGACCATCCGGCCGAACGCAACGATCATGTGCTGCGCGGGTCGAGCCCGCTGTGCGTGCTCACCACGGCGGCCGACGGATTCACCACCGCCACCGGCATTCCGGTGGTGGACGTGGCGAGCCTGACCGCGCATGCGGCGCAACCGCTTCCGCGTCCGCGCCCCGACAACGCGGCCTACGTCATCTACACCTCGGGTTCGACGGGCCGGCCCAAGGGTGTGGTGATCACGCATCGGCAGGTGGCCAACCAGTTCCGCTGGGCACAGGCACGGTATCCGCACGGGGTCGGTGACACGGTGTTGCACAAGACGCCGATCACCTTCGACATCTCCACCTGGGAACTGTTCTGGCCCTTGCAGACCGGTGCCCGGATCGTGGTGGCGGAGCCGGACGGGCATCGGGATCCGCAGTACCTGGCGGAGGTGATCGCCCGGGAGTCGATCGGCACGGTACATTTCGTGCCCGCGATGCTCGACGCATTCCTGGAGCTCGGCCGGCAACCGAATTCCCCGCTGCGCCTGGTGTTCGCCGCCGGTGAGGCGCTGACGACGGGTACCGCCGCCGCGTTCCACGACGCCCTGCCCGCGCAGTTGCACAACTGGTACGGCCCCGCGGAGGCCACCGTGGTGACCGCCGCCCGCGCCGGGCGCACCGCGGTGCCGATCGGTGATCCGGTCGCCAATACCCGCGTGTACGTGCTCGATCGGCAGTTGCGGCAGGTGCCGGCCGGTGCGGCCGGCGAACTCTACGTCGCCGGTGTGCAGCTGGCTCGCGGTTACCACGGCGCTGCGGCGCTGACCGCCGAGCGGTTCGTCGCCGATCCGTTCGAGCCGGGTGGTCGCCTGTACCGCACCGGCGACATCGTGCGGTTCGGCGAGGCCGGACTGGAATACCTGGGCCGCGCCGACTTCCAGGTCAAGCTGCGTGGTCAGCGCATCGAACTCGGCGAGATCGAGGCAGTACTGCTCGATCACGACTCGGTGGCGCACGCGGCCGCGGCGGTGGTACCCGATCCGGACCGCCTGGTCGCCTATGTGGTCCCGGCCGCCGGCCGCGCCGTCGACCCGGACGAGCTCACCGCCTATGCGCGGCGCCGCCTGCCCGCGTACATGGTCCCGGCCGTGCTGATGCCGCTGGCAGAGCTACCGCTCAATGCCAGTGGGAAATTGGATCGCCGCGCACTGCCGATTCCCGCGCTCGCCGCGCGTCCCTACCGGGAACCGGTGACCGGATTGCAGCAGTCCGTGGCAGCGGCCTTCGCCGATGTGCTGGACACCGATCGAGTCGGTCTGGACGACGACTTCTTCGCCCTCGGCGGGACCAGCTTGAACGCCGGTCGCGTGGTGCATCAGTTGCGCCGGGTCACCGGGGCCGAGATTCGGGTGCAGTGGTTCTTCCTGGATCCCACGGTGGCCGGTATCTCCGCGCGGATCGCCGAATCCTTGGAAGCCGGTCTGGAATACGACGAGCAGTCCGACGCCGCGCTGGGGCTGATCCTGCCGATTCGCGCCGCGGGCGATCGGCGTCCGCTGTTCTGCATCCATCCGATGTACGGCCTGTCCTGGTGCTACGCCGGGCTCGCGCGCTACACGGATCCGGAGCAGCCGATCTTCGGTGTGCAGGCCGCCGCGCTGTCGGAGGATTCCGAACCGCCGCGGTCGCTGGCGGAGATGGCGGACCGGTACGTCCGCGAGATCGTCGCCCGCCAGCCCGAGGGGCCGTACCGGCTGCTCGGCTGGTCGCTGGGCGGTCTGCTCGCGCACGAGGTCGCGGTCCGGCTGCGCGCGGCGGGACACGAGGTGGATCTGCTCGCCATGCTGGACAGCGATCACGGGTTCGACCTCGGCACGTTCCGTGAGGCGATGCAGGAAACGCTGGCGGAACTCGGCATTCGCGATGTGGACCCGGAGCGTCTCGACCAGTTGACGGAGGAGGACTTCGTGCGATTGCACGATGCGATTCCGGCGGATCTGGTCGTGCTCACGCAGGATCGGTTGCGGCGCATCTACACCAGCGCCATGCGTTCGGTTCAGCTGACCCGCGGATTCGTGCCGCAGGTGTTCGACGGCACCGTGCACTACTTCCGCGCCGCCGCGGACGAGCGCCGGACCCACGACGTCATCGCCGGATGGCGTCCGTACGCCGGCGATGTCGTGGACCACCCGGTCCCGACCCGCCACGAGCTGATGACTCAGCCCGAGGCGCTCGCGGTGATCGGTCCGGTGTTGCAGGAGCTGTTGCGCGACCGCGACCGAGCGGAGTGACCGGGCCCTGACACGACGAAGGCCGCGTGGCGAATTCGCCACGCGGCCTTCGACTGTCCGAGCTGCTACCGCATGTCAGCCGATCTGGATGCTGCCGCCGTTCGCGGCGCCGACGGCACCCGCGGGCACCGTGCCGGTGACATCACCGGTGCAGTCGGCGTTGCTGAAGACGATGGCGTCGCGATCGGTGTAGTTGGCCACCGAGTTGGCCATCAGCGGGCTGCCGTTCACCTGAATGCATCCCGACGGGTTGCCGATGATCCGGCTGTTGATGCCGAGCGAGCCGGTCGCCGCGTTCGCGGACGCGGGCGCGAGCACTGTGACCAGGCCGGCCAGCGCGGCAGCGCCGATAAAACCTGCAGTTCGCAACATCGAAAGTCCTCCGTGTAGTTTTCTTCCCGACCCGTCATCCGTACAGGGGCGATTCTGGCATGCCGGTCGCGCACCGGACAACGTATGTCGCTTCGCCACAGTGGTTTATCCGGGTGGCCCGGTTTCACCCGCCGTTGCCGCCGATCTGCGACCATGCTGAGGGATCGGCGCCCGGGGTGCGTGGGGTCGGCCCATGCCCGACAATGAGCGGGCAACCGGCGGTAGGAGGTAGAGGCTCGTGGTTCGGCTGTTCGAGCGGCGGGAAGATGTTCGGCAGGAGACCACGGTATGACTCACTCTGTCGGCATTCGCCGAGCACGGTCCCACAGATCGTTCGTGAGAACGCTGCCGCAACTGCTGACCGCCGCGGTGGAATCCGATCCGGACGCGATAGCCGTCGTCGTCGCGGACGGCACCGGCCCGGTCGCCGATCTCACCTATGCCGAGCTGGACGCCGAGTCGGCGCCCTTGGCCCGGTTGCTGATCCAGCGCGGCATCGGCAGTGAGGATCGGGTGGCGGTGGCGGCCCCGCCCTCGCTGGAAGCGGTGATCGCGATCTGGGCGGTCGCGCAGACCGGCGCCGCCGTCGTACTCCTGGATCCCGCCGCGCCGCAGACGTGGACGAGCCGAATTCTCGCCGACGCCCGTCCCGCGGTGGGGCTGACCATGACGGCCGATCTCGCGGAACTGCCGGCCGGGCCGGAATGGCTGTGTCTCGACAGCGCCGAACTGGGCGCCGCGCTGGACCGGTTGCCCGCCGATCCGGTGACCTATGCCCACCGGGTGCGCCCGCTGCGGGCCGAACATCCGGCGGCAGTGCTCTATCCGGTCGCCGAAGCGGACGCGGCCGTCGGCACCGTGATCACCCAGGCCGGGCTGTGCGCCGCCTGCGACGAGCGTCGCGAGCGACTGGGCGTCGACGCCGAATCGCGGGTACTGCATCCGGCGGCATCGGCCTCGGCCCTCTCGTTGCTCGAGCTGCTGACCGCGATCCGGGGGATTGCGACGCTGGTCGTCGCCGCGCCCACGGTGGCCCCGGGCACGGACCTCACGGAACTGTCGGCCGCGGCGGAGGTCACCCACGCCGTTCTCACCCCGGAGACGCAGGCGGTCACGCCCGTCACCGTACTCGCGACCGCGGGTGTCGCACCGGGCATCAGTGAGCCGCTGCGGGGTATCGCCGCATGGGTGCTCGATGATCAGCTGCGGCCGGTGCCGGACGGCGTGGCGGGCGAGTTGTACATCGGTGGTGACAGGTTGGCGCGGGGCTGTCACGGCCGTCCGGCGGCCACCGCTGCGGCTTTCGTCGCGAATCCGTTCGAGCCCGACGGTTCTCGCCTGTTCCGCACCGGAGAAGTGGTGCGGCGGACCGAGAGCGGACAACTCGAATTCCTGCCGAAACCCGGCACCGACGCGCGCGAGCATGCCGCCGAGCCATCCGCGTCGCAAACCGTAGCGTCCGTGCCGGAGTCCGTTGCTTCTGCGCCGATGCCTGCCGTGTCCGTGCCGCAGTCCGGTGCTTCTGCGCCGGTGCGTGCCGTGTCTGCGTCGGAGTCCGTTGTGTCCGTGCCGGAGTCCGCTGCTTCTGCACCCGAGTCCGCTGCGTCCGCGTGGGAGCGCTTTGTGCCCGCGCGGGAGCCCGCTGCGTCCGTGTCGGAGTCCGCTGCTTCTGCGCCCGAGTCCGCTGCGTCCACGCGGGAGCGCTTTGTGTCCGCGCCGAGGCTCTTTGCTTCCGCGCCGGAGCCTGCTGCTTCCGCGCCGGTGCTGCCGGCAGCCGGGCGGGTCGTCGCGCCGGAGCCGTCGGCGCGCCCGGTGTCATCGGCGCTGCCGGAGCCGCCTGTGCGCCCGGAGCCGTCGGCGCTGCCGGAGCCGCCTGCGCGCCCGGTGCCGTCCGCACTACCGGTGCCGTCCGCGCCCCCGGAATCGTCGGCACTGCCGGAGGCGCCTGTGCGCCCGCAGCCGTCAGCGCTACCGGTGCCGTCGGCGCTCCCGGTGTCGTCGGCACCCTCAGAGCCGCCTGCGCGCCCGGTGTCGTCGGCGCTACCGGAGCCCCCTGCGGGCCCGGTGCCGTCCGCACTGTCGGTTCCGCCGGCGCGTCCGGACCGTCTTCCGCTGTCGCCGCAGCAGTGGCACATCTGGTTTCACAATCAGTTCGACGCCGGCGACGGTCACACGACCGCACCCGTGGATGCGGTCGCCTCCGCGCTGCGGCTGTCCGGCCGTCTCGATGTGGACGCCATGCGGGCGGCTCTGGCCGATGTGGCCGAGCGGCACGAAATCCTGCGGACCGTCTATCCACAGACCGACGGCGTACCCCACCAGGTCGTCCTGTCGCCGGAGGAGGCCGTGCGGGAGGTGGAGCCGGTCTCGATCGACGAGGCGGAACTCCCCGCCTGGCTGGCCGGCACCGTGGCCACCGCCTTCGATGTCGCGACCGAGGTGCCGGTGCGGTTCGCGCTGGCCGAACTGAACGACGCGGAGCACGTACTCGCGGTCGTCGTGCATCGCATCGCCGCCGACCACGAGTCGATGGCCGTGCTCCTGCGCGATCTGCTGATCGCCTTTCTCGCGCGGCGCAATCGCGCGGTTCCGTCGCGCCCGCCGCTGGCGCTGCACTATGCCGACCACACCCTGCTGCATGCCCAACTCCTCGGCGATCGACGCGATCCCACGTCGCTCGCGGCCGGGGAGATCGAATACTGGCGGGAGGTGCTCGCCGGGATATCCGAGCCGCTGCCCCTGCCCGCGGATCGCCCGCGCCCGCCGGTGGCTTCCGGGCGCGGCGCGGAATATCCGTTCGCCATCGACGCCCGGCTCCGGGAGCGCATCGACGAGCTGGCGCTGACATCGGGCGTCGACCTCTTCACCGTGGTGCACGCGGCGTTGGCCGTTCTGCTCGCGCGGCTGTCGGGCCGGCGCGACATCGTGGTCGGCACTCCGGTTTCCGGCCGTCGCGAAGATGCCCTCGCCGCCCTGGTCGGACCGCTGGAAAATCTTGTCGCACTGCGGACGCCGGTGGACCCGGCGACGCCGTTCACCGAACTGCTGGCGACGGTGGCGCGGCGCGACCGGGACGCGTTCGAGCATGCCGTCCTGCCGTTCGAACTCCTGCTGGAAGGACTGAGCCCGCGGCGTTCGCGTGACCGTCACCCGCTGGTGCAGGTCCTGTTGTCGGTGCGTGAGCCGGATCGGATTCCGCTGTCGTTGCCGGGCCTGTCGCTCGCGCCGGTCGAGATCGACTGCACCGCAACGCCGTTCGATCTGCACCTCACCGTGGTGCCGGTCCGTTCCGACGGCCGGGGGCAGGAGCTGTCCGCGCGATTCGGGTACGCGACCGATCTGTTCGACGAGCCGACGGTGGCCGGTCTGGCCGATCGTTTGCTGCGGTTGCTGACGGAGGTGACCGACGCTCCGGACCGCCCGATCGGCGACCTCGAGGGCCTCGCGCCCGACGAGCTGACCCGGATCATTCACGAATACAACGACAATCGGCACCCCATCGCGCCGGCGCTGCTGCCGGCCGGTTTCCGTCGAGCGGTGACGCAGGTGCCCGACGCGGTGGCCGTCTCCTGTGCCGGCGCCGAACTCACCTACGCCCAATTGGACGCTCAGGTCAATCAGCTTGCCCGCCTGCTCATTTCCCGCGGGGTGCGTCCGGAGACGTCGGTCGGCCTGGCCGTTCGCCGGTCCCCGGATCTGCTCGTCGGCATGTACGCGATCCTGGCGGCCGGTGGCGTCTGTGTGCCGCTGGATCCCGACGATCCGGCCGATCGCACGGCACATATCGTCGATATCGCACGGCCCGTCTGCGTGGTGACCACCGTCGCCGACGTCATCACCGTGCCCGCGCGCATCCCCCTGCTGCGGTTGGACACGATGGATCTCGGCGGGTTCGATCCGAGCCCGATCAGGCCGCAGGAGTTGCTGTCGCCGTTGCTCCCCGAGCATCCGGCCTACGTCGTCTTCACCCCGGCCACGGCCGCCCGGCCGACGGGCGCCGTGCTGTCGCACGCCGCGCTCGACCAGCAGCTGGAGTGGATGTCGGCGGCCTATCCACTGGGCAGCCGGGACGTCTATCTCCAGTGGACGGCGGTGACCGCGGATGTCGCGCTGTGGGGCTGCCTGCTGCCTCTGCGGGCCGGCGCCACGCTGGTGCTCGCCGCGCGCGGCAGCGAGCGCGATCCCCGCGTTCTCGCTGAAACTGTTGCCGCCCACAGTGTTACGGTCACCGACTTCTCCCCGTCGGCACTGTCGGAGTTCGCCGAGCACACCGCCGCGGGAAGCTGCCCCACGTTGCAGGACGTCTTCGTCATCGGCGACGAGTTGTACCCGGAAACCGTCGATGCGGTACACGCCGTCTGCGATGCCCGCGTGCACCATCTGTACGGGCCGCCCGAGGCCGCGATCTCGGTCACCTACTGGCCGGCCGACGGCGAGGATCGGCCGGTCGTGCCGATCGGGTTGCCGCAGTGGAACGTTCGCGCCTATGTGCTCGACGACCGCCTGCGTCCCGTGCCGGAGGGAGAGCTGGGCGAACTGTATGTCGCCGGCGAGCGGCTGGCTCGCGGGTACTTGCGCCGTCCCGGTGCGACCGCGGAACGTTTCGTGGCCGACCCGTTCGGCTCCGGTGAACGCATGTACCGGACCGGCGATCGGGCGCGCTGGGATGCCCCGGAGGACACGCGGCCCGCACGCCTGGTTCGGGTGGGCGGCACGGATCATCGGATGGAATTCCGGCGGCGGCCGGGCGCGACCCGGGCCGCCGGGACGGCATCGTCCGAGCCGATGCGTGCCGAGCCCGAGTTCCGTGCGGCCGTCACTCCCACGGAGCAGGTCGTCGCGGACGCCTTCGGCGCGGAACTCGCCCGCGAGCGGGTGGGCGCGGACGACGACTTCTTCGCACTGGGCGGCGATTCCGCGCTCGCTCTCCGGGTGGTGACCCGGCTGGACGCGGCGCTCGGCGAACGGGTGCCGCTGCGTTGGCTGTTCGAGAACCCCACCGTGGCGAGGCTCGCGGTCGTTCTCGACGCGGAGATCCATGCCCGCCGCCGGCCCCGCCTCGGTTCGATCGAGCGTCCGCAGCGGCTGCCGCTCGCTCCGGCACAGCAGCGGATGTGGTTCCTCGAGCGTTTCGACCGTGGCGAGGCCGCCGCGCCGGAGTCGCGCCCGCGTGCCGAGGCCCACCACCTGAGCTTCGCGCTGCGGTTGACCGGCAGCCTGGACACCGAGGCGCTCGGTATCGCGTTCGACGACGTTCTCGTCCGGCACGAGATCCTGCGCACGGTGTATCCGGACACCGCGGACGGACCGGTGCCGACGGTGCTTCCCGCCGATATCCGGCTGCGGCTGCGTTCCGAACGGCTGGACGCGGCCGATGTGCCGGAAGCCGTGAAGGCAACGGCGGCAACGCCGTTCGATCTCGCGACCGAGATCCCCCTGCGGGTGCGGTTGGTCGAGATCGCCGATCTCGCCCCGGGAGCGCGGCGGGAGTACGTCCTCATCGTGGTGGTCCACCACATCGCCGCCGATGCGTCCTCGACGCGTCCGCTGGTGCGCGATGTGCTGGCCGCCTACGCCGCCCGTACTCGCGGCGCGGCGCCCGAGTGGGCGCCGCTGCCGGTGCAGTACGCCGATTACGTGCTCTGGCGCGACGGCGTACTCGGATCGGCGTCGCAGCCGGGTTCGGTCGCCCACCGCGAACTGTCGTACTGGCAGCGTGAACTACGCGGGCTGCCCGAGGTCCTGGCGTTGCCCACGGACCGTCCCCGTCCGCCGCTGGCGACGCGGGCCGGCGCCCGCGTCGAGGTGTGGATAGCGCCGCGGGTGCACGCCGGGCTGCTCGAGGTGGCACGCGCGCACCGCGCGACACTGGCCACGGTCGTCCATGCGGCCTTCGCCGTGCTGCTCGCCCGGCTGTCGGACAGCACCGACATCGCGGTCGGCACTCCCGTCGAGCGCCGCACGGAGACCGAACTCGACGATCTGATCGGCGTATTCACCGATACCGTGGTGGTCCGCACCCACGTCGATCCGCGGGCGCCGTTCACCGAGCTGCTGACGCGCCGGCGCGACGGCGACGCGCAGATCCACGCGCATGCCGAACTGCCGTTCGAAATCCTGATCGAGGCGTTGGCCGCGCCCCGGTCGACGGCGCATCATCCGCTCTTCCAGGTGGGCCTGTCGTTGCGCGACCGGGCCGCCGAATCGGCACTGCCGGAATGGGATCTGCCCGGTCTGAGCGTGACCGAGGTCGATGCCGATAGTGCCGCCACGCCGCTCGATCTGCATCTGAGCCTGACCGACACCTACGGTGAGGACGGAAATCCCACGGGAATCGGTGGCGCTCTCACATATGCGACCGACCTGTTCGAGGCCGCCACCGCGACCACGATCGCCGAGCGGCTGACGCTGCTGCTCGCGGGGGTGGTGGCCGACCCGGTGACGCCGGTCGGTGACCTGAACATCCTCACACCCACCGAGCGGACCCTGCCGGGCCGTGGCGCGACCGGGGAACCGGATCCGGACGCCACCACCCTGCCGGCCCTGCTGGCGGCCGCCGTCGCCGCCGCACCGGATGCGGTGGCGGTGTGGGCCGACTCGGCCGAGGCCGGCGGGTCCGAACCGGCTCCGGTGCGACTGAGCTACGCGGAACTCGACGCCCGGGTCAACCGCCTTGCGCGACATCTGATCTCGCTGGGTGTGGGCCCCGAGTCGCGGGTGGCGCTGGTGATGCCGCGCGGTGTGGACTTCATGATCGCGATGTTCGCGGTCTCGGTCGCCGGTGGCGCTGCTGTGCCCGTGGATCCCGATCAGCCGGCCGAGAGGATCGGCCGCCTCCTCGCCGCCGCCGAGCCGGTTGTCGTACTGTCCGCGACGAACCTGCCGGTGCCCTCCGGGCCCGGTGCGCCCGCCGAACCCGCTGTGGTGGCCCGTGATTGGCGCGGCCGCTCCCAATCCATGCCGGCGTTCACCGAGGCGGGCCGGCGTGTGGTCCGCGAGGACGTCGTACGCATCGACGAACTGGACCTGTCCGGTGTCTCGCCGCGGCCGGTCGGCGACGACGATCGGCTCGCGCCGCTGCTCCCGCAGCATCCGGCCTCCGTGATCGTCGGTCCGGGGGCGAACGGCCGGCTCCGGGGCCTCACCGTTGCGCACAGCGCCGCCGCGCGCCAATTGGCCCGGTATCGAACACGATTCGAGCTCGGGCCCGACGATGCGGTGCTCCCCGCGACCACCTCACCCTTCGAGTCGGCGGCCTGGGAGTTCTGGACCGCGGTCACGGCGTCCGCCCGCCTGGTACTCGCCGCACCGGACGCGACGGACGGCTCGCTGTCCGATCTGATCGAGCGCGAACGGGTGACCACGCTGCACACCGTGGCCGCGGCACCGGCCTCGTCGCTCGACGACCCGGCGGCGAGCCCGAGTTCGCTCCGGCGCGTGATCGTCCTCGGCGATGTGCCCGCCACGCCGCCACACCGTCCGGACGCCTCGCATCCGGTGGCGTTCCACCACCTGTCCGCCTACGCCGAGGGCGGGATCTCGATCGTCGACCATCGGCCCGACGCGCAGCACGTGGCCGATGCCGCGAACAACCGTGTCCGCGTGCTGGATTCGCGCCTGCATCCGGTCCCGGCCGGTGTCACCGGCGAGCTGTATCTGGCGGGTCCGGACCTCGCCCGCGGGTATGTCGCGGGTCCGGCCCGGACGGCGGAACGCTTCGTCGCCGACCCGTTCGGCGGCGGTGGGCGGATGTATCGCACCGGCGATCTGGTCGCGTGGACCGCGGCCGGCGGCCTCGACTATCGCGGCCGCACCGATCAGCAGGCGGTGGCCGGCGGTTTCCGCGTCGAAACGGGCGAGATCGAGGCCGTGCTGCTGCGGTTGCCGCAACTCGCGCAGGCGGCGGTGGTGGCGAAATCCGATCCGCGCACCGGTGATCGACTGGTCGCCTATCTCGTCTCCGCCGATCGGGAACTCGATCCGGCGCAGGTGAGATCGGCGTTGCGCGCGGCGTTGCCCGCCCGTCTGATCCCCGCCGCGTTCGTGGTGCTCGACTCGCTGCCGCTGACCGCGAACGGGAAGCTCGATCGAGATGCCCTGCCGGAACCGGAATCGGCGCCCACCGGTTTCCGGGCGCCCGGCACCCCGGTGCAGGGAGTCGTGGCCGGTGCCTTCGCCGAGGTGCTCGGCCTCGACCGGATCGGCATCGACGACGACTTCTTCGCGCGCGGCGGCAACTCCGTGCAGGCGGTCCGCGCCGCCGAGAACATCGGCGGCGCATTGGGATTCGACGTGCCGGTGAGAGCCCTGTACGAGGCCGCGACGGTGGGGGCGCTGGCCGCGTGGCTGGAGCGTGGCACACGACCGGCGCTGAGCGCGGCGCCGCGGCGGGAATCGCTGCCGCTGTCCTACGCCCAGCAACGGTTCTGGCTGCTCGACCAGTTCGACACCACCGCGACGGATTACCTCGTCTCCTGCGAGATCCGGCTGTCGGGCGCACTGGATGTGGCGGTGTTGCGGCAGGCGCTGACCGACCTGGTGGCACGACACGACATACTGCGCACGGTCTATCCCGAGGCCGAGGCCGGAACGGGCATCCCGATCCAACGGGTGCTGCCGGTGGCCGAGGCGACGCCGGATCTCGAGGTCGTGCAGACCGGCGCGGACCGGGGGACAGGCGAATTCGGCGGTGTCGACGTCACCGTCGAGGTTCCGTTCCGAGTGCGTCTGCATCAGCTGTCCGGTACCGAATACGTGCTGGTGATCACCGCCCACCGGATCGCCGTGGACGATATCTCGATGCGGTTGCTGGTCCGGGACCTCGCGACCGCGTACACATCCCGGCGCGCGGGCCGAGCGCCCGTGTGGGCACCGCTACCCGTGCGCTACGCCGATTACGCGCACTGGCAGCGCGCGGTATCGGGTTCCGAAGACGATCCGGAATCCCCGATTTCCGACCGGTTGCGTTACTGGACAACCGAACTCGCCGATCTCGCGGATGAACCGCGCTGGCCGGCCGATCGCCCGCGGCAGCGGAGTTTCGACGTCGGCACGGTCGGCATCACCGTCGATCCGCGGGTGCACGCCGCCCTCACCGCGCTGGCGCCGGCATACGGCTCGACCGTGTCCACGGTGGTGCACGCGGCGCTCGCGGTGGTGCTCGCTCGGATGTCCGGTACCGACGACGTCGCGATCGGCATCCCGGTCGCGGGCCGTGGCGAACCCGGCCTCGCCGACGTGGTCGGCCCGTTCGCCGACACTCTGGTGCTGCGCAGCCGGGTCACACCGAATCGCACCTTCGCGCAGGTGCTGACCGAGGTCCGCGACACCCACCTGCGGGCTGTCGCCAACGCCGGCGTCCCCTTCGAACGCCTGGTGGACGCGTTGGCTCCGCAGCGCAGCCGAGCGTGGCATCCGCTGGCGCAGGTGGCGTTCTCCTTCGGCGATCCGGTGGCGTGCGGTTTCGACGTACCGGATCTGAGTTCCGTGGTGGCGGAACCGGTTACCGACAGCGAGCGGTTCGATCTGCGACTGAGTCTGCGCGAACACCGCACGGGCGCCGGCGGAGCGGCCGGGATCCGCGGTGAATTCATCTATGCCACCGACCTGTTCGACCGCGAGACGGTCGTGCAGGCCGCTGAGCACCTGGTCCGGATTCTGGCGGTGGTGGCCCACGACGCCGATATCGCGCTCGACGGCCCGGATATGCCCGCGGCGCCCGACGATCTCGTCGCGAACATCGACGTGCCGGTGCGCGCGCCCATGACACTGCCCGACCTGATGGCGGCCGCAGTCGCCGCCGATCCGGACGGCCCGGCGGTGGTCGTGGGCGGTCGCGCGTTCACCTACGCCCAGCTCGACCTGGCCTCGACCAAACTGGCCCGGCGGCTGATCGAACTGGGAGCGGGCCCGGATGTCCGGGTCGCGGTGGCCATCGGACGTTCGCTCGAGGCCGTGGTGGCGCTCTGGTCGGTGGTGAAATCGGGTGCGGTGCTGGTGCCGATCGATCCGAGCGGTCCCGCCGACCGGATCGCCCGGATCGTGTCCGAATGCCGCGCGGATCTCGGCGTCACGGTGCGAGCCGCGGACCCGCAGCTACCGGACACCGCGGGCGGCTGGATCGTGCTGGACGATCCGAGGTTCGCCTACGAGGTCGACTCCTGTTCCGGCGCACCGATCTCCGATGCCGAACGCACGGTCGCGCTGGATCCGGACAATGCCGCGTGGCTGCTCTACGCTCCCGATTCCGACGATGTCGCCGACCGGCTGAGCGCCGTCGTGCTCACCCACGCGGGGCTGGCAAACCTGAGCGCCGAACTCGGTGAGCGCTACGAGCCGGACCAGGCCGCTCGGGTCCTGGCCTTCGCATCGCCCGCGCGTGCCGCGGCGCTGCTGGAGCTGTTGCTCGCCGTCGGGACGGCCGGGCCGCTGGTGATCGTGCCGCCGCACATCGCGGGCGGCGCCGAACTGGCCGGGGTCATGCAGGACCGCGAGGTGACGCATGCCGTCCTCGACGTGCCGACGCTGGCCGCACTGGACGGCGATCTCCCGGAGTCGGTGCGGATCATCCTCACCGATGCCGAGCCGGCCAGAGGCGATGCGCCGGCGTGGAGGCCGAGCGGCCCCGAGGGCCCGGATCGTCGCGTGCACACCGCCTTCGGCGCGATCGAGAGCACCGTCGCCTTCGCCGTGGGCGAGGTGGCGGCGACCGAGGCGGTGCCGGTGATCGCTGCGCCGAACCAGGGCGTGCGCGCGGTGCTCCTCGACGCACGGTTGCGGCCGGTGCCGGTGGGAGTGGCCGGCGAGCTGTATCTCGGCGGTGTCCAGCTGGCGCGGGGATATCACGACCGCCCCGGTGCCACCGCGAACCGGTTCGTCGCCGATCCCAGCGGGGTGCCCGGGCAGCGGCTGTTCCGCACCGGCTACGTGGTTCGCCGGCAGCGCGGTGTGCCGACGCTGGAATACCTGGGCCGTACCGAACCGCGCGCGGGCGGCCCGGCGATCGAGCCGGCCCGCCGAGCCCCGGAAACACCGGCCGAGCGGTTGCTCGCCGAGGTCTTCGCCGAGGTGGCGGGGATCGAGCACGTCGGCGCGACCGACGACTTCTTCGCGCTGGGCGGTGACGTCGCGCTGGCCGTCCGGCTCGCCGCGCGGGCGCGCATCCGGGGTCTGCGATTCACGCCTCGCGACGTGTTCACCGCGCGCACGATCGAATCGCTCGCCCGCCTCGCGGTCATCGAGGCGCCGGCCACCACCGGCGGCCCGATGCCGTTGCCGCCGATGGCGATTCGGCTGCTGGGACTGGAAGCGTCCGCGCTGCCGCAGCAGGCGATCGTGGTCGACCTTCCGTCCGACTGCGATCCCGAGCGGATCCGGGAAGCGGTCGCGGGTGTGCTCGAGCGGCATCCGATGCTGTCGGCGCGGCTGGACGAGGAGGCCCGAGTCTTCGTGATCCCGGAAACGCCTCCGGCGGCCGTATTGCGGCAGTTCGCGCCGGGCTCCGAGGCCGTCGATCTGGCGGTCCGGGCGATGGGCCGGGAACTGGATCCGGCGAGCGGGCACAACATCGCCTTCGGGCTGATCCCCTCGCCCGAAGGCGGCGATGCGGCGGCGAGTGTGGTCGTGGTCGCGAACTGCCTAGTGGTCGACGATACGTCTTGGCGCATCGTGATCGACGAGCTGTCGGACGCCTGGGCGGGTGGCCATTCCGCGCCCGCGGCCGTCGACGCCGGCCCGATCGGATTCAGTCGCGTCCTGCACGAGCGGGCCGACGCCGCCGGCACCGTCGAGCAACTCGACTGGTGGCACGACCATCTCCGGCCCGCCCCGGCCGACGCCCCGATCCAGGGTCTCGATCTCGCGGCCCGCGGCCGGGTGTCGCTGGTGATCACCGCCGAGGGCGCGAACGCGGTGGACGCGGTGGCGCGGGCCTACCATGCCACCGTCGAGGAGGTACTGCTCACCGCGTTCGCCTTGGCGCAGGAACCCACACCCCGCGGCACCGCGGGCGACCTGATCGGTGCCGTGGTGCAGCTGCCGGCCGACGGTCGCGCGGCGTGCGGAGCGGAATACGCCACGACCGCAGGCGGTTTCACGGCTACCCACCCGTTGCTCGTGAGCCTTGCGGGAATCGATGTGGACGAGGCCCTGCTCGGCGGCCCCGCTGCCGGCGTGGCCATCGGCCGGATCAAGGAGTTGCGCCGCGCCGTCCCCGATTGCGGCGTCGGCTACGGCCTGCTGCGCTACCTCAACCCGCGGACCGGTCCGCAGCTGGCCGCGGCGGCCCGAGGGCGCACCGCCTTCCGCTATCGGGACCTGCGTCCGGCCCGGCCCTATCCGGGACCGCCGCCCGGCGACGTGCTGCTCGACATCACCGTGGACGCGACCGATGACGGCCTGCTGGCGCGATTCGACTACGCGGCGGCGGCTTTCACCGTCGATCAGGTGAAAGACTTCGCCGGACAATGGGTTCGGGCCCTCGGTGGTCTGGCCGAACACGGAACACGCCCCGACGCCGGCGGTTTCACGGTGTCGGACTTCGCCCTGGTGCGGATGGAGCAGAGCGAGATCTCCGAACTGTCGCAGACCTACCCGAACCTGGCGGACGTCTGGCCGGTACCCGCGGCGCAGGCGGATATGCTGGCCGCACGCGCCGACTCCCCGGCGGGCCCGGCGCTGACCAGGGTCACCGTGGATCTCGACGGTTCCGTGGACGAGTCCCGGTTGCGCGCCGCGGCGCAAGCGGTGCTCGAGCGCCACGACGCCCTCCGCGTCGCTTTCACCGCCGACCGCGCCGGCCATCCGATCCAGGTGGTCTCGTCCCGAGTCGACGTCGCCTGGCGCGGTATCGATCTCACCGATCTCGAACTCGACGCGGCACAGGCCGAGGCGACGCGTATCGCCGCACTCGACTCCGCCGAGAACGTCGAGCCGGATCGGGCGCCGCTGCTGCGGTTCACCTTCCTGCGATTGCCTTCCGCGGCTTACCGCCTGCTGATCACCGGCCATCGCGCGCTGATCGACGGCTGGTCGGCCTCGCTGCTCGTCAGGGATCTGCTGACCCGCTACGCGGTGGGCACGCGGACCAGGCAACTGCCGAAATCCGTCTCGCACGCGGAGTATCTGCGGTGGCTGGCCGCACAGGATCTCACCACCGCACGCGCGCGGTGGCGGCACGCACTGGCCGGAGTCACCGAACCGACGCTGCTGGCCCCGGCCGACGCGGGTCGCGCCCGCTCGAACGAGACGGGCGTCGTCGGCTTCGAACTGTCGGCCGCGGAGACCGAACGTTTGACCCGGCTCGCCGTCCGGCTGAACGTATCGGTGGACACGGTGGTGCGGGCGGCGTGGGGGCTGGTCGTCGCGCGGGAGACCGGCCGCGACGACATCGTCTTCGGCGCAGTGGTTTCCGGCCGGCCGGCGGCCCTGCCCGGAGTGGCGGCGATGGTGGGTTCGTTCCGCGCCGTGGTTCCGGTGCGGCTGCGCGGGGCGTCCTCGGGCACCGTGACGGAGTTGCTGACCCGCCTGCAGGCCGAACAGTCCGCGCTGTCGGAATCCTGCTGTCTGGGGTTGCGCGATATCGAGGATGCCGCCGGTGTGGCCGGAATGTTCGACTCCCTGGTCGTATTCGAATCGTTCCCGGTCGATCGTGAGGTACTCGACCGGCTGGCCGTCGACGGCGTCGGGGTCACCGGGTTCGCCGTAGCGGACGATCTCGACTATCCGCTGACCGTAGTCGTGGTGCGCGACAACCAGCTTCGCGTCACCCTGAAATACGCGTGCGATGTCTTCGGCGAATCGGCCGCCGGCGCCTTCTCGCAACGGCTCGCCGCACTCGTCGCCCGGTTCGTCGAGACGCCGGATGCGGACCTCGCCGACCTCGACGCGCCGGCGGCCTCCGGATCGGCGGCCCCCTCCGACCCCGGGCCACTCCTGGCGCGCGGGGCCGGTCCTCGCCCGGAGGGGCGGTCTCCGGCATGATGGGCGGCGCATGCGTAACGGACCGGTCTGGTCAGACGACTAGATAGGCCGTAGGGTCGGGCGAGGTCTCGACCGTCCGGGTGGCGCCTCGCCGGGCGCCCCACGGAAGAGCTGAAACCGAATTCGAGCAGATAGCGAAGGTGTGAACATTGATTCGTCGACACTTCCGGCGTAGTGGTCTGAGAGCTGCTGCCGTGCTCGCGGCCACCGGAGTCCTCACAGGCGTCGTGGCCGGAGTCGGCGCAACGTCCGCCTCGGCGGAGGATCCGGTCATCGCCTCGAAGTCTCTGTTGGCCGACCCGCAGTCGCCCGACGGATCGCGGATCGAGAAGGCCACCTACAAGGACGACCGCAGCATCCGGCTGTACGTTCACTCGGCGGCGATGAACCGCACCTTCCCGGTCGATGTGCAGCGCCCCGCCGACGCCTCGGTGCCGCGCCCGACCCTGTATCTGCTCAACGGCGCGGGCGGCGGCGAGGACGACGCGTCGTGGCAGAAGAAGACCGATATCGTCAACGGCTTCCTGTCCGACAAGAACGTCAACGTCGTGCAGCCCATCGGCGGTAAGTGGAGCTACTACACCGACTGGCTGAAGGACGACCCGAGCCTGGGCCGCAACAAGTGGAAGACCTTCTTCACCGAGGAGCTGCCCCCGCTGATCGACGGCGCGCTGGGCACCAACGGTGTCAATGCCATTGCGGGCCTGTCGACTTCGGGCACCTCGGTGCTGAACCTGGCGATCGCCAAGCCGGGCCTGTACAAGTCGGTGGCCGCCTATTCCGGCTGCGCGGAGAGCAGCACCCAGGTCGGCCGCGAAGCGGTGAAGCTCACCGTCAACACCTGGGGCGGCGGCGACGTGCGCAACATGTACGGCGAGGACGACAACCCGGCCTGGCAGGACAACGACCCGCTGCTGCACGCCGATCAGCTGCGCGGCGCGAACCTGTACATCTCCTCGGGTAACGGCCTGCCCGGCCAGTGGGACACCCTCAACGGCCCCTACGCCCTCCCCGGTGCCTACGGCTTGGGCAACCAGCTCGTCGTCGGCGGCGTGATCGAGGCCGCGACCAACTACTGCAGCCACGACCTGCAGGCGAAGCTGGACTCGCTGAACATTCCGGCGACCTACAACTTCCGCAGCTCGGGCACCCACTCGTGGGGCTACTGGCACGACGACTTCCTCGACTCGTGGCCGGTGCTGGCCCGCGGTCTGGGCATCTGACCGCCTCACCCGAACCACGGATCCGCCTCGATCGCCCTCGCGATCGGGGCGGATTCGCTCTTTTCCGGGGCCTGGCTCACTAAAAAGTTCGGTCACCCGTAAACTATTTTTCATGGATGCGATCACCGTCGAATCCGGGCCGGCGAGCCGGAATCGGCTGCGTTCGCTCGTGGTCCTGCTGGGCCCGGCGTTCGTGGCGGCGATCGCCTATGTCGACCCCGGCAATGTCGCCTCCAACATCAGCGCCGGCGCGCAGTACGGCTATCTGCTGGTGTGGGTGGTCGTCATGGCGAATGTGATGGCCGCGCTGGTGCAGTATCTGTCGGCGAAACTGGGCGTGGTGACCGGCCGCTCGCTACCGCAGATCGTGCGCGAACGAGCCGGGCGCCCGGTCCGGCTGGCCTATTGGGGACAGGCCGAATTGACCGCGATGGCAACCGATCTCGCCGAAGTCGTCGGCGGCGCCATCGCCTTGAATCTGCTGTTCGGACTGCCGCTGCTGCTCGGCGGCGTGATCACCGGCGTGGTGTCGATGGCCTTGCTGGCCGTGCAGAACCGCCGCGGACAGCAACCGTTCGAGCGGGTGATCATCGGCCTGCTGGCGGTGATCGCGATCGGCTTCCTGGCCGGTGTGGTGATCTCGCCGCCGTCGCCCTCCGGCGTGGCCGGCGGGCTGGTGCCGCGATTCGACGGTGCGCAGAGCGTACTGCTCGCCGCCGCCATGATCGGCGCCACGGTGATGCCGCACGCGATCTATCTGCACTCCGGCCTGACCCGGGACCGGCACGGCCGCACCGAGCCGGGCCCGCGCCGCAGCCGCCTGTTGCGCGCGACCCGGATGGACGTCGGTCTCGCGATGATCATCGCCGGTGCGGTCAATCTGGCGATGCTGCTGATGGCCGCCGCCACGCTCGGCGGCCGCGATATCGACTCGATCGAATCCGCGCACGCCGCGGTCCGCGAGGTCCTCGGTCCCTGGGCCGCCCTGCTGCTGGCCGTGGCCCTGCTGGCCTCCGGCCTGGCATCCACCTCGGTGGGTGCCTACGCCGGCGCGATGATCATGGACGGGCTGCTTCGGCGCAAGGTCCCCCTGCTGTTCCGCCGCGTCGTCACCCTGATTCCGGCTCTGCTCATCCTCGCCGCCGGCGTGGACCCCACCCGCGCCCTGATCGTCTCGCAGGTGGTGCTGTCCTTCGGCATCCCGTTCGCGCTGATCCCGCTGGTGCGGTTCACGAGTGATCGCGTCCTGATGGGTGCGGACGCCAATCATCGGGCGACCACCGCGGCCGCGTGGCTGATCGCCGCCGTGATCAGCGCCTTGAACCTGTTGCTGATCTATCTGACCGTCGCCGGGCGATAGCGGCCGTCACGCCGTCGTCCGTCGATAATGCTCCGCGATCTCGTCGCTCGTGGTCACCCAGACGCCCGGATGGTTCACCACGTAGTCGAGCGCCTCGTCCAGATAGCGGTGCCGGAACGCCTGCCCGGTGACGAACGGGTGCAGCGCCAGCGCCAGTACCCGGCCGCTGTCGGCGGAATCGGCGTAGAGCTGGTCGAGCTGGTCGCGGACCATGCGGACGAAATCGGGGCCGGTGAGGCCCTTGCTGACGAAGATGCCGATGTCGTTCAGTTCCACCGAATACGGAACACTCAGCAGCCCGGGCACATTCAGCCGATAGGGCTGATCGTCGTTGGTCCAGTCGAGGACGTACTCGAGTCCCAGTTCGGCCAGCAGCTGCGGCGTGTGGAAGGTTTCGGTGAGGCCCGGTCCCATCCAGCCCCGGGGCCGGCGGCCGGTGGTCTTCTCGATGGTGGTGACGATATCGGTCAGGACCCGGCGTTCCTCGTCCAGCGACAGGCCGGTGTGCAGATGGCTGTTGCTGCTGCCGTGCGCGAGCCAATCCCAGCCGCGTTCCTTCCCGGCCGCGATGATCTGCGGATACCGTTCGCCCACATCGGAATTCAACAGCGCGCTGGCCCGGATCCCGTACTTGTCGAGCAACTGGATCTGGCGCCAGATGCCCACCCGCGGGCCGTAGTCACGCCAGCCGTAGTTCAGGGCGTCCGGCGTCAGGGCGGTGGTGCCCTCGTAGGTCGCGGTGCCCGGCAGGTCGACGTAGAAATGTTCGATATTGAGGCCGACGTAGAACGCGACTCGTTTACCCTCGGGCCAGTGGATCGGCTCGCGCTCGGTGATGGGGGAGTAGTCGTACAGTGTGATGTCCGTGCTCATGCCGGTATCGTCGAACCTTGCCATACATGTGAAGGTCAATCGAAAGCCGTTGTGAGGTAGGGCATATGCGAATCGGTGAGTTGGCGGAGCGGACCGATACGTCCCGGCGGCTGTTGCGCTACTACGAGGAGCAGGGCCTGATCCGGGTGCGCCGCTGCGCCAACGGCTACCGCGACTACGACGAGCGTCTGGTCGATCAGATCCTGCACATCCGCGGGCTACTGGACGCGGGCCTGCCCACCCGGATCATCAAGCAGATCCTGCCCTGCCTGGACGACCCGCGCGACATCCATTTCGCCGACGCCACACCGGAAATCATCGCCACCCTCGAACACCAGCGCGACCGCCTGACCCAGCGCATCGACCTGCTCATCCGCAACCGCGACGCCATGACCGCCTACATCGGCGAACTCCGCGGCTGCGCCCGCCCGGCCTCGTAGGCCGGCCCTTGGCGGCCGGATCGGCGGGCTCAGCTCGCCTGGGCCTGCTCACGTGCCTTGGATGCTGTCATCTGTCCGATCCGCTGGAAGGTGTATCCGGTGAGACTTGCGATGTCTCGCAACGGAATTCCCTGCTCGGCGAGTTCGACGGCCAGCGCCTGCGCCTCGGCCTGGTTCTCCCGCTCGATGCGCTCGATTTCGGCCCGTCCGGCGCGGATACGCGCGGCGCGTTCGTTGATATTGCGCACGCCACCGAGGTCATCGATCACCACCTCGATATCGATCGTGGAGGGGGCTACGTCGAGGGTGAGGGTGACATAGTCCCGTGCCTCGTCCGCGACGTCGTCGAGTCTGCGTGCCTGGGTCTGTGCGTCCTCGCCGAGTGCGGGGATGGTCACCGCCCACCACCGGCCCTCGCGTCCGGTTACGTGTGCCTCGTATTTCATCGCCGTCTCCTCTCAGCAACTGCAGCCGTCGACCGCTTTCCGGATGCTCCGCACCACGCCGGCTCGGATCGTCGTATGCCCATCCGGAACAGTCACCGAATGTTGCCCGGTCGGACACTGCCACAGACTGTGACTGCCCTTGCCCTGGCGCTTACGGCTCCATCCCGAACGGATGAGTTCCTGGAGGATCGTCCGGGTCGGCTGTTCGCTGATCACCAGTGTTGTCTACTCATTGGACAATTACAAGTCAAATGAGTAGACGTGTCCTTGTCGAATCAGGCTCCTGTTTCGGCGGCGCGGCGGTAGCCGCGGACGGCCGGGTAGCCGAAGACGACGATCATGCCGAGGACCCAGGCCACGGTCTTCCACAGGGGTTCGGCGACCGGGCCGTCCCAGCAGAGTCCGCGCATCGCGTCGATGGCAGTGCTCATGGGCTGGTTCTCGACGATCGTCTGCAACCAGGTGGGGTAGGCGAAGACCGGGACGAAGCCGGAGTTGAAGAACATCAGCAGGGTATTGATGATGCTGATGATGTTGACCAGCATCACGCCCTCGGAGACGGTGGCCAGGGCGGTCACCATCACCGCGAAGCCCACGCCGAACAGCACCGGGATGCCGATCATGGCCAGGGAGGCCAGCGGGCCGTTCCAGAAGCGGAAGCCGATGCAGACACCGACCGCGATCACGAACAGCGTGGTCACCAGGACGCGCAGCGCCTCGGCCAGCAGCCGCCCGGTGAGCCCCGCGGCCCGGTGGATCGGCATCGTCCAGAAGCGGCCGAGCAGGCCGGTGTACTTCTCGGTTTTGAAGCCCAGCGCACTTACCACGGCTCCGGACATCGCCGCCACCAGCGTGATCAGCGGGACCGTGCCGTAGACACTGGGCATGCCGGTGGCCGCGGTGATCGAATCACCGAGCACGATCCGGAACATCAGCAGCGTCAGGGCGGGATAGATCAGCGTCTGAATGGTGGTCGCTGGATCGCGTGCCCACACCATCAGCAGCCGCTTGCATTGGATCAGGCTGTGCCGCGCCCAGGTCGCGACGGACCGCTCCGACCGCGGCGCGACCGTCGGCAGCGGCGTCTGCCAGCCGAGAGTTTCCGGGGCGGTCTCGGTCGTATCGATGGTCAGACTGCTCACGATCGCCTCACACTCGCCCACACCGCCAGCGGTACGAACGCCGCCGTCAGACTGATCAACCACACCAGCGGCACCCACAGCACATGCCAGCTCACCCCGCCCGCGGCCATATCCCGCAGCGCGAAGGAGAACTGCGAGACCGGCTGATTACGCGCGAACGGCCGGATCCACGCCGGGAATCCGGATTCCGGTACGAAGCCGCACGACAGCATGCCGAGGATCAGCGTCGGCAGGGTCAGTGCCTGACTCAGCGCCTCCGGACTCTTGGTGAAACTGCCCAGCGCGTCCGCGCCGATGGCCAGCACCGTGCCGACGGCCAGCGAGAACACGCAGAACAGCACGGCCTGGCCGAGTCCGGCGGTGAACCGGAAGCCGATCATGTAGCCGAAGATCAACGCCGCGATCAGCGAGGTCACCGAACGCACCAGACCCGCGCAGATGCGCGAGGTCAGCGGGACCATCGGCCCGATCGGCATGGTCTGCATCCGGGTGTGCAGACCGGTCATCGATTCGAAGGCGGCGATCTGCGCATTCGACATCATGGTGAACGACATGGTCTGCAGCACGATGATCGGCATCACGAACTGCGCGTAGTCGATGCCGCGGAACTGCATCACATACCGCAGCGGCAGATAGAAGCCGAGGGTGAACACCAGCGGCGTGATCACCGCGACGACCAGTTCACCCTTGGTCGCCATCGTGCGCACGATCCGACCGGTCAGCGCCCGCCACTGGGCGAAGCTGGAGATCCGCGCCTCGGGCATCTGTGCGAAGAGACGGGCCTCGGCGGCCACCGGCGCGCTCACTGAACTCCGCCGGAGTGTCCGGTGATGGACAGGAAGACGTCGTCGAGCGAGGGCCGCCGCAGCGCGATATCGGCCAGTTCCAGGCCCGCGGCGTCGAGACGGCGCACCGCCTCGGCGAGGGTGCTCGCCCCGTCCGGGGCGGGGATCGAGATCCGGTCGCCGGCGAATTCGTGCCGCAACGCCTCGGGCACCAGCTCGCCGAGCGCGGTCACCGCCTTGCGCAGCTGCGTCGGATCCAGCGGGACCACCTCGCAGTAACTGCCGCCGGTCTTCTCCTTGAGTTCGTCGGCCGTGCCCTCGGCGATCACGGTGCCCTTGTCGATGACGATGATGTTGTCGCTGAGGACGTCGGCCTCTTCCAGATACTGCGTGGTCAGCAGCACCGTGATGCCCTGCTCCTTGAGCGCGTTGACCAGATCCCACACGCCCTGGCGGCTGCGCGGGTCGAGGCCGGTGGTCGGCTCGTCGAGGAAGACCACCTCCGGCCGCACCACCAATCCGCAGGCGATGTCGACGCGGCGGCGCATACCGCCGGAGTAGTGCCGCACCGCGCGCTTACCGGCGCCGACCAGGTCGAATTCCTCGAGCAGGGTGTCGGCGCGGCGACGCGCGTCCTTCTTGGGCAGGCCCATCAGCCGCCCGAACAGTTCCAGGTTCTCGCGGCCGGAGAGATTCTCGTCCAGCGCCGCGTACTGCCCGGTCATCATGATCGAGCGGCGTACTCCGGCCGCGTCGGCCACCACGTCGTGCCCGGCCACCGAGGCACTGCCCGAATCGGGGCGCAGCAGAGTGGACAGGATCTTGACCGTGGTGGTCTTGCCGGCGCCGTTGGGACCGAGGATGCCCAGCACCGAGGCACGGGCGGCGGTGAAGCTGATGCCCTGCAGCGCCTGGACCTCGCCGAAGGATTTGCGCACATCGTCGACCACGACGGCCGGATCGGTGCCCGATGCGGTCACAGCGGTATCGGCCCCGGTGGTCGCGTCGGTGCTCACCCGGGACGCTGCCGCGTCGGTACCGGCCCGAGACGCTGCCGCGTCGGTACCTGCCCGAGACGCTGCCGCGTCGGTGGCGCCCGAATCCTCACGCGGTGTGTGCGATTCTGCGTTGTCCAAACTCGGCATCAACTCTCCACTATCGGCCGGGCCGCGACCGGATTGTCCGGAACGCTGATCTTTGTCCCGGTTGATGGATACCTTCCACCGGGCGCGATGTTACTTCGTCTCGCTGCGCGGCCGTCGGTGCCGCGGGCTCGGGGCGCCGACCGGGCCCTGGTGTTTTCCGCCGCGGTAGTTTTCTACCGCGATCTGAAACATGGTGTTGTCGAAACGCCTCCGCGGGTTCAATCTGTGGCGTTGCTCACACTTCTGTCGGCGAATCGGTCTCGATCACCATTGTCGCTGGTCCGGACGCGGACCGGGCGGTTCGTAGGATGTTCGCGGTTGTTGTCGCCCGCCCGGAACGCACCATAGTCTGACGATCAGGGCAGCGGTATCGATTCGTCCGCACCCGCCCGCGGCATCGTCGCCCGCCCGCTGCTGGTGCACACGTCGAACGAATGCCGAGGTCTCCGCCGGCGAGAGGGTGGCCAATGGCCGAGATGCTGAAGTCCCACGATCCACGCACCGGCGAGCTCATCGGCGAATATCCGATCCTGGACGCGGCCGCGGTCACCGAGGTCGTGCGCGCCGCTCGATCGGCCGAGACCTGGTGGGCGGCAATCGGATTCGCCGGGCGCAAGCGCTGGCTGCTGGAATGGAAGCGCAGTATCGCCCGCAATGCCGGCGAACTGGCCGAACTGATCTGCACCGAATCGGGTAAGCCGCGCGTCGACGCCGCGATCGAGATCATGCTCGCCGTGGAACATCTGAACTGGGCCGCGCGCAACGCCGAAAAGCTCTTGGGGCGAAGCAAACTCGCCTCGACCTGGCTCACCCGCAACCAGCGGGCTTCGGTGGGGTATCTGCCGCTGGGCGTGGTCGGGGTGCTCGGCTCGCCGAACAACCCGGTCTTCACCCCGATGGGCTCGATCGCGTACGCGATGGCCGCCGGCAACGCGGTGGTGTTCAAGCCCAGCGAGCTCACCCCGGGTGTCGGTATCTGGCTGGCCGACAGCTGGGCCGCACTGGCGCCGAACAAGCCTGTCCTGCAGGTGATCACCGGAACCAGCGCGACCAGTGCCGAGCTGTGCCGCGCCCGGGTCGACAAGATCGCCTACGCCGGCTCCGAGGCCGGTGCGCGCGAGGTGATCGAACTGTGCGCGCCCACGCTGACGCCCGTCGTGGTGGAGAAGGCCGGTAAAGGCACGATGATCGTGCATGTCGACGCCAAACTCGACACCGCGGCCGAAGCGGCGGTGTTCGGCGCCATGTCCAACGCGGGGCAGAGCCCGGCCGGTATCCAGCGGGCCTACGTCGCGGACTCGGTGTACGAACCGTTCCTGGAAAGGGTCGTCGCCCGGGCGCGTTCGCTACGGCCCGGTGGCGATCGCAAGGCCTCCTACGGTCCGATGATCATGGATTCCCAGGTCGAGGTGGTCCGCCGGCAGGTCAAGGATGCGATCGCGCGCGGCGGCCGGGCCGTGGTGGGCGGCCTGGAATCGATCCGCGAACCGTATATCGAGCCGATCGTGCTGACCGATGTGCCCGAGGACAGCCAGGCGATCACCGCGGAGGCGGTCGGGCCGGTGCTGATCGTGAATCGGGTGGCGAATATCGACGAGGCGATCGATCGCATCAACGCCGCCGATCAGGGCCTGGCCGTCTCGGTGTTCACCCGCGACGTGCGGGGTGTCGCCGACTTCGCCGAACGCATCAGAACCGGTGTGGTGACGGTGAATTCGACCATGGCCTACGCCGCCAACCCGGCCCTGCCCTTCGGCGGGGTCGGCGAGTACGGGCAGGGGCATACGCACGGCGAGGCCGGATTGCGCGAATTCAGCCGCACCCTGGCGATCGCGGAGAAGCGCTACCGGGCGCCGGTGGATCTGTCGAGTTTCGACCGGCACCCGCGCCACCTGCGGTTGACGCGGGCGATCTTCCGGATCCGCCACAGCAGGTTCTAGCCACAGCCGGAGGTGCCGGCCACAGCCGGCACCAGCGCGCCCGCTACGCCTCGAGCTGTTCGCCCTCTGTCGCTTCGGGCGCTGAATTCCAGCCCAGCAGAACCGCTTCCATCAACGCGCAGACCCGGGCCACATGTTCCGGCCGATTCTCGAAGCGCACACGCCGCCCGACGTCGACGACCTGCGCGATGGCCGCATGGACGCGGCAGCGTGCCTCGGCCGGGTCGTCGTCGAGCAGATGCGCCCATTCGAGCACGTTCTGCCGCTGCACCGAACGCAGCTTCTGCTGTTCGGCCGCGGGCAGATTCGAGAATTCGGCGAAGTAGACCGGCAGGATCTCCGGCGTCGAGAAGGTCAGCCGCGCGAACCGCGCCGCGATGCGCAACGCGGCATCGGAGCGGCTGGTCGCCTCCGCCAGCGCCTCGGAATTGGCGATCGCGACGCGCTCCCCGGTGCGGTGGAACGCGGCGGCCAGCAGATCGGATTTACTCGCGAAGTAGCGGTAGACGCTGGAGGCGTTGATGCCGACCGCCGCGCCGATCTCCTCGATACTGGCCTCGTGATAGCCCTGGCGGCCGAAGATGCGGATCGCCTCGGTGAGCAGCTGTTCGCGTTTGGAGCTCAGCGGCAGCCCGCGCACCGGCGCTCCGGTGGCCGCGGGGTCGGGCAGCGGCGGCAGCTCGGTGTGCAGGAGCGACCAGGACATATCGAGGATCAGATCGGTGAGCCGCGCGTTGGACAGGGCGGTGCGGTGGGCGGTGATGCTGCCGATCACGCCCAGCATGCCGGTCGCGATCAGCTCCACGTCGGCGGGCGATGCCTCCGGCCGCAGCGCGGCGACCGCGGATTCGATCAGATCCTGCAGTTCGTCGTAGATCACGCGGATGCGCGCGCGGTCCTCGCGCTCGAGGTAGCGGCGCTCCCAGCGGTACAACCCGCCCTCGCGGCGCACATCGATGGTGTGCTCGGCCAGCGCGCGGATCAGCGCGGTGAGTCGCGATTTCGGATCGAGTCCGGGTTCGTCGGCGGCCTCGGCGGCGTCGAGCAGTTGCTGGGCGCCGGCCTCGGCGGCGGCCACCAGCAGGGCGTACTTGTTGGCGAAGTGGCGGTACAGCGCCGGTCCCGAGATGCCCACCTCGGCGGCGATCTCGTCCACGCCGACCGGGTGATAGCCGCGTTCACTGAAGGCGCGGGCCGCGACCCGCACGATCTGTGCCTTGCGATTCTTCGGCCGACGCCGGGTCGTCGGGGTGGTACCCGGTCGCGCGGATGCGAGCCCGGCCTCGCTGCGATCCGCGACCATACACCTCTCCTTCTGCGTGTCGGCTCGTCGTCGCCGCCGATTGGTTGACAGCGCCGGACAAGTCAACATAAGTTAACCACAATTCGCAAAGTTAACCATCATTCTCGTCTCGTCGCCACCGGCGGCGGCCCACCTGGGAGTAACCATGAGCGATCACGACCACACGCCCGGCCTCACCATCGTGCGGGACGATCGCGTTTTGCGGGTGACCATCGACAATCCCGGTCGCAAGAACGCGCTCAGCTACGACGCGATGATCGCTCTCGGCGACACCCTGGGAAACGTGACCGCGGATCCGTCGATTCGCGTGGTCGTGCTGACCGGGGCGGGCGGTGATTTCTGCACCGGCGCCGATCTGGCCGCGGCGGCCGCCGAGAAGGAGCGGGGCATCACCCCCGAGATGACCATGGACGGCGCGAACCGGATGATCCGTTCGATCATCGACGCGCCGGTGCCGGTGATCGCGCGGGTACGCGGGGCCGCCGCGGGAATCGGTGTGGCGCTGGCACTTTCCGCCGATTTCACCTATGCGAGCGAGGAGGCCTATCTGTTGCAGGCCTTCATCAACATCGGCCTGATGCCCGACGGTGGCGCCGCCGCGCTGGTCGCCGCCGCATCCGGGCGGGCGCTGGCCGCGGAGCTGGCGCTGCTCGGGGAGCGGCTGCCGGTCACCGAGGCCTATCGGCGCGGCCTGCTGGCCGGGGTCCTGTCCGTCGACGAACTCGATGCGAAGGTCGAAGCGGTCGCCGCCAAACTCGCCCACGGCCCGCGCCGCGCCCTCGAACTCACCAAACGCACCCTCAACCGGGCCGCCCTGGCGTCGTTGGACGAGGCGCTCGCCGCCGAGAAGGCCGGGCAGGCGGAGTTGCTGCGCGGCCCCGATTTCGCCGAGGGCGCCGCCGCGATGCTCGGCAAGCGCACAGCGGTGTTCGCGCACTAGGAGACCGCAACTCCCGCCGGGAACGCTGCGCCGCAGTATGTTTCGGCGGCCGAGCTGTGGGGGACGTGTTCGGGCGGGCCGCGCTCGCCGGCGCTGTGTCCGGGTGCGGCCGTCAGCCGCCCACGCTGTCGTCCTCCGGGAACGCCGGGTCGAGCGTGGCGTCCAGCACCGGGTCCGACGTCGCCGCCGGATACTCGTAGCCCACCCAGCGGTTGCGATTCGCCCAGCCGACCAGATCGAATCGCCAGCGGAACGGCCAGGTCCGCGACACCGTCATGAACAGCACCGCCCCGAGCGCCGCGTAGTCGTCGTGCGCCGACAGCAGCGCCCGCTGCTGGCGCGGGGAGGCGGTGAAGAAGGCCTCGAACATCGAGATCGATTGCGCGGTCGTCAGCCGCCCCAAGCCGTAGACGCCGCGCATCCGCATCCAATACACCAGCCGCGCCTGCCACGGCCACAGCGCCGCGACCGGGTCGGCGCCCGAGCGCACCGCGTCGACCAGCGTGTCGACCAGCGCGAACGAATCGGCGACGCTGTAGCCGGTGCACGGATGCATCATGCCGCCGCGGGAGCCGAACGGCACCGGATCGTTGCCGCGCGACGACCGGCGCATCGACGGGGGCGGCTGATCCAGCGGATAGTGCGCGGCCTCGGACGGTTCGTCACCGCGCAGCCGGACGCCGTGCGTGGCGAGCCGATGCAGGGCGCGCCGGCGCAGTTCGTGCTGCGGCATGCCGCCGCGCAGGCCGAGACTGGTCTCCTCGAAGATCACCGTGCCGTCGCCGAGCGGGACGGCGTACAGGAACGAGGGCGGCTCGTCCGGGCCGGCGCCGTTCTCGTCGCGCCAATCCAGCAGCAGCCCTTCGCCGTCGGCGATCATCGGTGCCGCCCGGTCGGCGTCGACGAAGATGCCGTGCGCGCTGGCGGTGCGCCGCGACCCGGGCGAAGCCAGCCCGCGGGTGTCCACCACCGTGGTGGCCGTGACCGTGCTGCCGTCCTGCAAGCCGACGCGATGAGCGTCGACGGAGGTAGCGCGACCAGTCAGGACGGTGGCATCGTCTAGAGGAAGCGCGTCGCGTAGCCCGGGCTTGGAGAGTACGCAGTACGGCCTGTCGATTCGATGCGGCGTCTGCGTCCAGACGGTGGGCGCCTCGATGCGCTGGGCGATCGCGCTGTGCGGCAGCCACGCGGGAAGTTCGTCGACCCAGCAGGAGAAGGTCGGCGGCCACAGCCGCTCGGGCCGCGGATCCACCGCCACGACGTCGAGCCCCGCCCGCATGGCGCGGTGTGCGACGGCACGGCCGGTCGGCCCGAGCCCGACCACGCACAGATCGGCTCGACGGACATCCTGCGCACTCATGGCTGCATTCTCCCAGCCCGGCCCCGCATCGCCGCGCGGGCCGTGGACGTTACGCCCCGAAAACTCGTGGCGTAGCAATTCGCGTCGTGAAATGCGTTGGGGCAGTTCATAACCTGAGACCACGGGCGCCGTCGGGGGGTGCTCGCGAATTGCTGGTGGCCAGGGAGAACGAGATGCGAAGATATCGATACGAGGGGCGAATTCCGCGGCGCAGATTCAGGCCGCGAATCGGTCCGGTCATCGCCGCGGTGCTCGCGGCGAGTGCGCTGATGACGTACCCCGCCACCGGTTTCGCCGATCCGGTGCCGTCCGGATCGGGGGGAGGAGCGTCGGCGATCGTCGGGGTGCGCACCGACGACGCGCGGCATCAGACCGTCACGGTCCATTCGGCGTCGATGGCCAAGGACATCGAGGTACAGGTCCAGCGCGCCGCCGATCAGGCCACGCCGCGGCCGGTGCTGTATCTACTGCTGGGCGCGGGCGGCGGCATCGACGGCGCCACCTGGGCGAGTCGCACCGATGCGTTGAATTTCCTGGCGGACAAGAACGTCAACGTCGTGACGCCGATCGGCGGCCAGTTCAGTTATTACACCGACTGGAAAAACGACGATCCCTTTCTCGGACGCAACAAATGGCGCACGTTCCTGACCGAGGAGCTGCCGCCCCTGCTCGATAAATTCCTGAATGCCAACGGTCGCAACGGTATAGCCGGATATTCGATGTCGGCGACCACAACATTGGCGTTGGCCGCCCTCACGCCCGGACTCTATTCCGCCGTCGGGTCCTACAGTGGCTGTGCGCAAACCAGCGATCCGATGGGTCAGGAATTCGTGCGCCTCACGGTGAATACCTGGGGATGGTCGAATACCGACAACATGTGGGGCCCGACGGGCGATCCGGAATGGGCGCGCAACGATCCCTACGTGCACGCGGAAGGATTGCGCGGCAAGGCGATCTATATCGCCAACGGCACCGGGCTGCCGGGTCCGTACGACACCTACGGCGGCAAGTACTCGCTGCCGGGAGCGTGGGGTTTCTCGAACCAGATCGTGATCGGCGGCATCATCGAGGCGGCCACCAACCTCTGCGCGCACAACATGCAGACGCGATTGGATTCACTCGGCATTCCGGCCACCTACAATTTCCGGCCCACGGGTACCCACACCTGGGGTTATTGGCAGGACGACCTCGAGCAGTCGTGGCCGGTTCTCGCCGAAGGCCTGGGATTGTGATCGATATCTCGAACCGCAGCGGGCGAGATGAAAATGCCGCATCATCGCTCATTATTCGTGACAACGGGCGGCGGTCCGGGAGCCGGGAAATATCGCGCACTTCCCCTACCATGGGCTGCCATGAGTAGGGTGCGGTTCTCGGCGACAGCCGTGTTCTTTTGCGCCTTGGTCGCCATAATTACGGGCCATGCGCCCGTGGTCGGCGCATATCCGCTGGAGGTTCCGCCATTGCCCGGCGCGAACGACTTCAGCTGCCGGCCGACGCCGGACAAACCCTATCCCGTGGTGCTGGCGCACGGTGCCGCCACCGACGCGCAGCGCAGTTTCGGAGCATTGGCGCCGGCGCTGCGCCGCGCGGGATATTGCGTATTCGCGGCCGATATCGGCCGGGTTCCGTTCCCGGCGCCGGGCACGAGCGGCGCCGCCGATCGGGGGTGGCCCGGCCTGGGCCCGGTGGCGGCGGCCCTGCAGGGAAATGTGATCTACGGCGTCGCGGACATCGCGTCCCAGACGACGGAGCTGAGCACCTTCGTCTCGACGGTCCGCAACGACACCGGCGCGGCCAAGGTGATCATGGTCGGCCATTCCACCGGCGGCACCGAGATCCGCGAGCTGGTTCGGCGCCGCCCCGACGTGGTGGCGAGTGTGGTCACCGTCGGGACGCCGTACCGGGGATCCACTTTCGAGGGTCTGCCCAGCATGTTCCCGTTCTACGGGGCCCTGGGGATGGACGGGCAGCAGACCGCGGCTCAGGTCTTCGGGGCCGCCGGGGCCGAGCAGGTCCCGGGCGCCCCGACGCTGGCCGCGCTGAACGCCGGCGGCGAGACCCCGCCCGGCATCCGCTACACCGCGATCGCGAGCCGCACCGACGAGGTGATCACACCTCCCGAGACCGCGCTGCTGGCCGCGCCGCGGCCGGGAGACCGCAATTCCTGGGTGCAGGACGGCTGCCCGAACCTCGCGGTCGGCCACGACGAGCTGTTGTCGGCCCCGCGCGTGATCGCCGACATCCTGGCCGCGGTCGCGGACGCGCCGCCGCCCCCGCCCTGCTGAGGCGGCGCGGCCGGGCCGGATCGGCTACTTCGGTGTCACCCAGGTGGTGATGTCGGCGTGCACGACCTCGACACCGCGCTTGTCGTAGATCGACACGGGGACAACCACTTCCGTTCCCTCGGTGAGGGTGTCGAAGTCCGGGATCCGATCGAGTTTCGCGACCGCGCGCAGACCCGATTCGGCCTTGGCCAGGTACTGCACGTTCATCGCCTTGGGAATCCAGCGGTGCGTGGTCGGCACCGTCGCCTCGCTCAGCATCCCCATCGCGACCTCGGCCAGATTGCAGGCCGCGATCGCGTGGAAGGTACCCAGATGATTGTGGATCCCGAACCATTTCGGCGCGGTGACCTCGCACAATCCCGGCTCCAGCCGCACCACGTTCGGGACCACGGTGCCGAAGTAGGGGACGCGGGCGATCATGCCGACCGAGAACAGGGCATGTCCGAGGCGATTGTCGGGCAGCTTCTTCCAGCCGCGATACGTGGCGGTCTCTGTGCTCATGGCGAGCATCTTACTCTGGAGTAAGTTCGACGCGCCGCGACCCGCTCCGGTACCGTCCGACCAGGACCGCGGCATGTCCGCGGGAGCGGACGACCCCCGATTTGGAGTGGGTGGGGGGCCTCGGGCATACTGTTCGGGTTGCCTGCAGCGGTGGTGTGTGTCCATCGCCGGTAGGTGAGCAGGACCCACTGAGTATCGGCGTCGAGTCCGGCGCGGGTACGTCCGGGACGAAGTTCCGAGACCCACCAGGTGAAGTATGCCCGGGGTCGGAGAATGAGCGGAGAGGCGACACGCCCGACCGCGTGGACCGGAAGAACCATGACAGATGAACAGCGGCGATGGATCGGGTGCGCCCCGGTCGTGATGGTGGCTGATGCGTCTTCGTGTGTTCGGGCTGTGCAAATGAGGGTGGTTCGGGAGCGAAAGCTCCTGGGTCACAACGTAAGCGGAGAAAAGGACACTCAGCGTGGCGGGACAGAAGATCCGCATCAGGCTCAAGGCCTACGACCATGAGGCGATCGATGCGTCTGCACGCAAGATCGTCGAGACGGTGACCCGCACCGGTGCCCGCGTCGTCGGGCCGGTGCCGTTGCCGACCGAGAAGAACGTGTATTGCGTCATCCGCTCGCCGCACAAGTACAAGGACTCGCGCGAGCACTTCGAGATGCGCACGCACAAGCGGCTGATCGACATCCTCGACCCGACGCCGAAGACGGTCGACGCGCTCATGCGCATCGATCTGCCGGCCAGCGTCGACGTCAACATTCAGTGACGGGGATTGCAGATATGACTGACAACAAGAACAGGCCCGCCGCGGGCATTCTGGGCACCAAGCTCGGTATGACCCAGGTGTTCGACGAGAAGAACCGCGTCGTTCCGGTGACCGTCGTCAAGGCCGGACCGAACGTCGTGACTCAGATCCGCACCGAGGAGCGCGACGGCTACTCCGCCGTTCAGATCGCTTTCGGCGCGATCGACCCGCGCAAGGTGATCAAGCCCGTCGCCGGGCAGTTCGCCAAGGCCGGTGTCACCCCGCGTCGCCACATCGCCGAGATCCGCGTCGCCGACGCCGGCTCGTTCGAGGTGGGCCAGGAACTGTCGGCCGATGTCTTCGAAGAGGGCACCTACGTCGACGTGACCGGCACCAGCAAGGGCAAGGGCTACGCCGGTGTCATGAAGCGTCACGGCTTCAAGGGCCAGGGCGCGGCCCACGGTGCGCAGGCCGTGCACCGCCGGCCGGGCTCCATCGGTGGTTGCTCCACCCCGGGTCGCGTGTTCAAGGGCATGCGGATGGCCGGCCGGATGGGTAACGACCGCGTGACCACGCAGAACCTCTCGGTCCACAAGGTGGACGCCGAGAACGGCCTGCTGCTGATCAAGGGCGCGATCCCGGGCCGCAAGGGCGGCATCGTGATCGTCAAGAGTGCTGCGAAGGGTGGTGCCCGGGCATGAGCACCGACACTGTGAAGTCGGAAAAGGCGACCAATCTTACGCTTCCGGTCAAGGAACCGGGCGGCAAGACCAACGGCACCGTCGACCTCCCCGCGGAGATCTTCGACGCGACCGCCAACATCGCGCTGATGCACCAGGTCGTCGTGGCCCAGCAGGCCGCGGCTCGCCAGGGCACGCACGCCACCAAGACCCGCGGCGAGGTCCGCGGCGGTGGTAAGAAGCCGTACCGCCAGAAGGGCACCGGCCGCGCCCGCCAGGGTTCGACCCGTGCGCCGCAGTTCACCGGCGGTGGCACCGTGCACGGCCCGCAGCCGCGCGACTACTCGCAGCGCCTGCCCAAGAAGATGAAGGCCGCCGCCCTGCGTGGCGCCCTCTCGGACCGGGCCCGCAACGAGCGCATCCACGTGATCAGCGAACTGGTCGCCGGCCAGACGCCGTCGACCAAGGCCGCCAAGAACTTCCTGGCCGAGCTGTCGGACCGCAAGAAGGTTCTGGTCGTGGTGGGCCGCGAAGATGTCACCGCGTGGAAGAGCGTGGCGAACCTGCAGGGTGTGCACCCGATCGCGCCGGACCAGCTGAACACCTACGACGTGCTGCTCAGCGACGACGTCGTGTTCAGCGTCGAGGCGCTCAACGCGTTCGTGCACGGCCCGGCCGAGTCTGCACAGGAGGAGAGCAAGTGACCACCATCGCCGACCCCCGCGACATTCTGCTCGCGCCGGTGATCTCCGAGAAGTCCTACGGGCTGATCGAAGAGGGCACCTACACCTTCCTGGTGCACCCGGACTCGAACAAGACGCAGATCAAGATCGCCGTCGAGAAGGTTTTCGGCGTCACGGTCACCAGCGTCAACACTGCCAACCGTCAGGGCAAGCGCAAGC
Organism: Nocardia cerradoensis NBRC 101014; assembly: GCF_000308535.1. Classification (GTDB taxonomy): domain Bacteria; phylum Actinomycetota; class Actinomycetes; order Mycobacteriales; family Mycobacteriaceae; genus Nocardia; species Nocardia cerradoensis. Next base: position 44,717 of record NZ_BAFW01000027.1, read on the forward strand.
GGACCCGCTTCGGTTACGGCCAGCGCAAGAGCACCAAGCGCGCGCTCGTGACCATCTCGGCCGACAGCAAGCCCATCGAGATCTTCGGAGGCCCGGTCGCCTAAGCGGTCGGATCTTCAGAAAGCAGAGAAGAACTCATGGCAATCCGTAAGTACAAGCCGACTACGCCGGGTAGGCGCGGGTCGTCCGTTTCGGACTTCGCCGAGATCACCCGGTCCACTCCCGAGAAGTCGCTGCTGCGTCCGCTCACCAAGTCCGGTGGTCGTAACGCGCACGGCCGGATCACCACCCGTCATCGCGGTGGCGGTCACAAGCGGGCCTACCGTCTGATCGACTTCCGCCGGTTGGACAAGGACGGCATCCCGGCCAAGGTCGCTCACATCGAGTACGACCCGAACCGCACCGCCAACATCGCCCTGCTGCACTACGCCGACGGCGAGAAGCGCTACATCATCGCGCCGAAGGGCATCGCCCAGGGCACGCGGATCGAGTCCGGCACCGGTGCCGACATCAAGCCCGGCAACAACCTGCCGCTGCGCTCGATCCCGACCGGTACCACCATCCACGCGGTGGAGCTGCGTCCGGGCGGTGGCGCCAAACTGGCTCGTGCCGCCGGTATGAGCATCCAGCTGCTGGGTAAGGAAGGCGCCTACGCCGTCCTGCGTATGCCCTCCGGTGAAATCCGCCGCGTCGACGTGCGCTGCCGCGCCACCGTCGGCGAGGTCGGCAACGCCGAGCAGTCGAACATCAACTGGGGTAAGGCCGGCCGTATGCGCTGGAAGGGTCGCCGCCCCACGGTCCGTGGTGTCGTCATGAACCCCGTCGACCACCCGCACGGTGGTGGTGAGGGCAAGACCTCCGGTGGTCGCCACCCGGTCTCGCCCTGGGGTAAGCCCGAAGGCCGTACTCGTAAGCCCAACCGTCCGAGCGACAAGCTCATCGTCCGCCGCCGCGGCAAGAAGCGTTAAGGAGGAGGTTAAAGATGCCACGCAGCCTCAAGAAGGGCCCGTTCGTCGACGAACACCTCCTCAAGAAGGTGGACGTCCAGAACGAGAAGGGCACCAAGCAGGTCATCAAGACCTGGTCGCGTCGTTCGACCATCATCCCCGATTTCATCGGCCACACGTTCTCGGTCCACGACGGCCGCAAGCACGTGCCGGTGTTCGTCTCGGAGAACATGGTCGGGCACAAGCTCGGTGAGTTCGCGCCGACCAGGACGTTCCGGAGCCACGTCAAGGAAGATCGGAAGAGCAAGCGGCGATGAGCGAACAAGACACCACGCTTCAGAACCCGACCGCGCGCGCGACCGCGAAGCACGTTCGCGTCACTCCGATGAAGGCTCGCCGCGTCGTGGACCTGGTCCGCGGCAAGCGGGTCGAGGATGCGCTGAACATCCTGCGCTTCGCACCGCAGGCCGCCAGCGAACCCGTCGCCAAGGTCGTGGCCAGTGCCGCGGCGAACGCCGAGAACAACTTCGGCCTGAACCCCGACACCCTGGTCATCTCGACGGCGTATGTCGACGAGGGCGCGACCATGAAGCGTTTCCAGCCGCGCGCCCAGGGCCGCGCGTTCCGGATCCGCAAGCGCACCAGCCACATCACCATCGAGGTCGAGAGCGTCGCTTCCGCCGCCCCGGCTCGTAGCCGCCGGAAGGGAGGGGCTAAGTAAATGGGACAGAAGATCAATCCCCACGGCTTCCGCCTCGGTATCACCACCGATTGGAAGTCCCGCTGGTACGCCGACAAGCAGTACAAGGAATACGTCAAGGAAGACGTAGCCATCCGCAAGCTGCTGAGCACGGGTATGGAGCGGGCCGGCATCTCGAAGGTCGAGATCGAGCGCACTCGTGACCGCGTCCGGGTGGACATCCACACCGCGCGTCCGGGCATCGTGATCGGTCGTCGCGGCGCCGAGGCCGACCGCATCCGCGCCGAGCTGGAGAAGCTCACCGGCAAGCAGGTTCAGCTGAACATCCTCGAGGTCAAGAACCCCGAGTCGGATGCGCAGCTGGTTGCCCAGGGTGTGGCCGAGCAGCTGTCCAACCGTGTGGCGTTCCGTCGCGCGATGCGCAAGGCCATCCAGTCGGCCATGCGTTCGCCGAACGTCAAGGGCATTCGAGTGCAGTGCTCGGGCCGCCTCGGCGGCGCCGAAATGTCGCGCTCGGAGTTCTACCGCGAGGGTCGCGTGCCGCTGCACACGCTGCGCGCCGACATCGATTACGGCCTGTACGAGGCTCGCACCACCTTCGGCCGCATCGGCGTGAAGGTGTGGATCTACAAGGGCGACATCGTCGGCGGCAAGCGTGAGGTCACCGCCGCCGCCGCGCAGCCCGAGCGTCGCGAGCGTCGGGAGCGGCCGAGCCGTCCGCGGCGGTCCGGTTCGGCCGGTACCACCGCGACCAGCACTGAGGCCGGACGGGCCGCCACCGCGGTGGCGGAGGCTCCGGCAGAGAATCAGGAGGGCTGACCCATGTTGATGCCCCGCAAGGTCAAGCACCGCAAGCAGCATCACCCCCGTCGTACCGGTATGGCCAAGGGCGGCACCTCGGTGGCGTTCGGTGACTTCGGCATCCAGGCTCTGGAGCCGGCATACGTCACCAACCGGCAGATCGAGTCGGCGCGTATCGCGATGACCCGCCACATCCGTCGTGGCGGCAAGATCTGGATCAACATCTACCCGGATCGCCCGCTGACCAAGAAGCCGGCCGAAACCCGCATGGGTTCCGGTAAGGGTTCGCCGGAGTGGTGGGTCGCGAACGTCAAGCCGGGTCGCGTGATGTTCGAGATGTCCTACCCGAACGAGGAGACCGCTCGCGAGGCGCTGCGCCGCGCGATGCACAAGCTCCCGATGAAGTGCAGGATCGTGACCAGGGAGGAGCAGTTCTGATGGCTACCGGAACTCCGGCCGCAGACCTGCGCGAGCTCAACGAGGACGAGCTCGTCGCCCGCCTGCGTGAATCGAAGGAAGAGCTGTTCAACCTGCGCTTCCAGATGGCGACCGGCCAGTTGCAGAACAACCGGCGCCTGCGTGTGGTTCGTCACGAGATCGCGCGCATCTACACGGTCATGCGTGAGCGCGAGCTCGGCCTGGCCTCCGGTCCTGAAGGCAAGGGAGACGCCGCATGAGCGACGTAAAGGGCCCGGCCAAGACGCCGGCCAAGCAGGAGGAACGTGGCTCGCGCAAGGTGCGCATCGGCTACGTCGTCTCCGACAAGATGAACAAGACCATCGTGGTCGAGCTGGAAGATCGTGTGAAGCACCCGCTTTACGGCAAGATCATCCGCACCACCTCGAAGGTGAAGGCGCACGACGAGAACGAGATCGCCGGTGTCGGCGACCGCGTGCAGCTGATGGAGACCCGTCCGCTGTCGGCCACCAAGCGGTGGCGGCTGGTGGAGGTCCTGGAGAAGGCGAAGTAATCTTCTCCGCCTCGGCTGTGTAGTCGAATCGCGAAGGCCCGCTTCCCGGTTGGGAAGCGGGCCTTCGTGTGTCTGCGGCGGCTTACCGGTGGTATCTACCCTGGTATCATCGGAGCATGGCATGGACGATGCGGTTTCCCGAGGATGAGGGAGCGGAGCTCGACGCGCAGGCCCGGGAGGAGGGGCGCGCCAAGAGCGAGATCGTCCGTGACGCTGTGCGTATGTATCTTCTGGCCCATCGGCGCTGGGACGTCGCGTTCGTCGACGAGGAAGACACGGTGGATTTGGGGGGCCCGATCCGCAAGGAAGACATCCGGGGCGCGATGAACCGGTCCGCATGATCGTCGTCGCCGACACCTCGGGCCTCCTCGCGTTGTTCAATCGCTCGGATCCGGAACACTTCGCGGTGCGGCGTGCCGCCGATTCCGCGAGCACGTTGGTGACCAGCCAGCTGGCGCTCACGGAAATTCACCACGTGGCCAGTGTTCGCGGTGATCGGAAGATCGCCGACCGTATCGTCGCGTTGCTCGCCGATCGGATCGAGTCCGGACGACTCGTGCTGGGTGACGTGGGCGCCGATCGCCTGCGAACCGCCGTGCGGGTGCGGGCCGCATACGAGAGCCTGAATCTCGACCTCGTCGACGCGGTCAGTGTCGTGCTGGCTGCCGATTTCGACACCGACGCCATCCTGACGTTGGATTGCAGGGACTTTCGGGTGCTGCGTCCACTGAATCGCTTCCGCGCATTCCGATTGTTCCCCGATGATCTCGACCAGTGACCGCGGGAGGTCGCTGTGAGCTGGAGGGCTTGGCCCGACTCCCTTCGCGCCGATGTCCGCACCCTGTGGGAGTACAACCTCATGGGGCATGAGGTGCGGCCGGTGGATGTGGGGGTCGGGCTGGGGAGCCACGATATCGGGGTGGCGGCGTATGCGGTCGAGCTGTTTCGGCGGGGGATCTTTCCGACGATCGTGTTCAGTGGCGCCAATGCGCCGACGACGGTTGCCGAGTTCCCGGACGGGGAGGCGGTTCACTATCGGGAACACGCTGTCGCACAGGGGGTTCCGGACGAAGCTGTCCTGGTCGAGCCCCGCGCCACGAATACCGCTGAGAACATCGACCTTTCGCGGGCGTTGCTGCGCGAATCCGGTCGCGTCGTGCGGTCGGTTCTGCTGATCTGCCGGCCGTATCAACAGCGGCGCAGTTATGCGACCTGCCGGAAGCGGTGGCCGGAGGTCGAGGTGGTGTGCGGTTCGCTGCCGGAGTCGCTGGACGAGTATGTGGCGCGGATCGGCGACGCGGAGCGGGTCGTCACGATGCTGGTGGGGGATACGCAACGGGTGTGGCGGTATGCGGCCGAGGGATGGGCGATCGAACAGGATGTTCCGGACGCGGTTCGCGCCGCGTACGACCGGCTGGTGGCGGCCGGGTTCACCGGGCGTCTGCTGCCGCCGCACCGATAACCGGCCGGCCGCGGGTGGCCGGCGACCGGGACACACCCACCCACGGTGAATGACTGGGCTGCCCACACCTGAGAATCGGTAGATTACTCGCGTCCTCGGGGCATCGTCGGGAGGAGCGAGAAGGTGTGGGGTGTAAGGAATTTCGATTCGCTGCGGCTACCGGCGGGAGGGCGATGATGCGGGTTGTGATCGCGGGCGCGGGAATCGCCGGGCTGACCGCGGCGGCCTGTCTGCACCGGGTCGGCATCGACGCGGTGGTGTTCGACGCGGTCACCGAATTGCGTCCCCTCGGTGTCGGGATCAATCTGCTGCCCCATGCGGTGCGGGAACTGACCGAGCTGGGAATCGGTGCGGCCCTGGCCGATTGCGCGATCGCGACGTCGCGCACGCTGCACCTGGATCGGTTCGGGAACCGAATCTGGAGTGAGGCACGCGGATTGGCCGCCGGTCATCACTGGCCGCAGTACGCGATCCATCGCGGCGAATTGCAGGAGTTGCTCGTGGAGCTGGTGCGTGCCCGGCTGGGAGCGGACGCCGTGCGTGAAGGGCTGGCGCTGCACTCGTTCACCGAGGACGCCGATGGGGTGCGCTGCCGCTTCCGCGACCGGTCCGCGGGCACCTTCGTCGAGGAGACCGCGGATGTATTGATCGGCGCCGACGGTCTGCATTCGGCCGTCCGAGCGCAATTGCATCCGGCCGAGGGACCTCCGCTGTGGAACGGCATTCGAATGTGGCGGGGAGTCAGTGAGATTCGGCCTTTCCTGGACGGCCGGACGATGGTGGTCGCGGGTTCCAACCACGCCGCGAAATTCGTCATGTACCCGATTTCCGGCGCCGCGCATCGTCGGGGGCATTCGCTGGTGAACTGGGTTGCCGAAGTGCGCGGGCACGATGCCGCGGCGCAGAGCCCGGACTGGAATCGCGCCGGGCGGCTGGCGGATGTGCTCCCGCACTACGACGGTTGGCGCCTGGCCGGTGTCGACATTTCCGCCTTGCTGCGGGGCAGCGCCGAAGTGCTCGAGTATCCGATGGTCGACCGAGACCCGTTGCCGCACTGGGGTACCGGACGCGTCACGATAGTGGGCGATGCCGCGCATCCGATGTATCCGGTCGGCTCCAACGGCGGTTCGCAAGCCATTCTCGATGCCGGCGTTCTGGCGTCCGAACTCGCGGCGGCCGCCGATCCGATCGCCGGGCTGACGCGCTACCAGCAGGTCCGGCGGACGGCGGTCAACGCCATCGTGCTGGCGAACCGCGATATGCCGATGGACCGGGTTCTGCACGCGGTGGCGCACCGGGCGCCGCTCGGCTTCGATCGGATCGAGGAGGTGCTCACCGCGGCCGAACTCGCCGGCCTTGCCGAGGCGTACCGCCATGCCAGTGCTGCTGTTCCCGTCGACCTCGCATCGGACACCGCGGCAGCAGCCACGACTTATGCCGCAGGTGCCTCGGCGGACGACGACCGTCCGTACGACTCCGGGACGGAGTGACCGGTCTCGAAGGCCGCCGCGCGCTGCGGAGCTGCCGGGCCGAGCGACCGCCATCGGCGCCCGAGCGGAGTTGCTCCCTCGATCCGGGGCCGGCCGGTGAGGTAGATACTGCCGGGCGCGTGGCGCACCACGCCGACGATCGCGAGGGTGACCGCCAGGACCGCGACGAACAACAGCACGGTCGCGCCCGCGGCGCCGACCGCGTCGTGCAGCCTCGGGTAGAGGGGGATCAGCAGTTCCAGCACGATCGGATGCATCAGGAAGACCGCGAAGGACCGATCGGCGCCGTAGCGCGAGATGCGGCCGACGACGCGGTACTTCGGCCGCAGCCACGACCACCACGTACTCACGGTGTAGAGGCCGACGATCAGTGCGACGAAATAGCCGGCCATGTACGGGTTGAAGACGTTGTCGGCCTGCCACGGTGTGGTGCCGCCCGCGACCGCGTGCTGATAGCACCACTCGGCGCCCGCCGCCACGAGCACCGTGCCGAGGATCAGCAGCGGGCCGAAGCGGCGCACGGCCCGGTCGACGGTGCCGATATGCCAGGCGGCGACCGCGCCGAACAGGATGTAGAACTGGTACGGCAGTACCGTCACGTAGAGGTGGTCCCACAGCTCCTCCGGCATACCGGTGAGCGTCGGCGGATGCGTGAGCGCCCACAACATGCCCGCTTGGACGAGCGCACTCGTCCCGAGCACCCACCGGTGGTGGCCGGCCGACCAGCGGACGAATCGGAGCAGCAGCGGGAAGAGCAGATAGATCTGCATCGAGACCAGCAGGAAGTACAGCTGATACCAGGCTTCGCCGGTCACGAGTTCGATCGCCAACCGGCGTACCGCTCCGGCCGCGGATTCCTGATGAATGCCGGCGACCACCGAATAACCCCAGTAGAACACCGACCAGAGCACGTAGGGGATGCCGACGAGAGCGAAGCGGCGGCGCCAGAAGTGCGGCGCGTCGAAGGACCGGTCGGCGTACTGGTAGATCAGCACGAATCCGGTCAGCGTGAAGAAGGCCTCGCGAGGAAAGTGCAGCAGCACCATGGCCCCGTTCGCGGACACATTGTTCGGATCACTGGATCTGTCGATCACGTGTACGGCGATCACACTGGCGAAGGTCAGGATCCGGAACAGGTTGACCTGATGCAGGTAGGGCCGCGACGGCTGGGGTTGTGCGGCCTCTCCGGATCCGGTCGTGACGGAGGTGGGCGCACCGCGGAGCGAGGTCGCAATCGCCGTACTCATCGTGCCGTGATCCGTGGGCAGGAGCACCGTCCGTCGCGCAGCAAGGTCGCCGACGAATGCGCTCGCGGAAAGGTCTCGATCATCTGCTTCCTCGAGTCGGTCGTCGCACTCCATGATTACGACCGAGCCTGTGAGGTTCCTTATCGGGCCCTTCGAGGCGCCTGAACCGCCAGGTAGCGGCGTCGCGAATCGGCGCTCAGCCGCCGACCGCCATGGGCATGCTGATGCGGCGCGCCGCCTCCAGTATTCCCAGGATCCGGGAGCCCGGCAGGCCGATGGCGGCGCCGATCGCGGCGGGAGTCCACGATTCGTCGGTGAGGGTGAGGATTTCGGCGAGCTGGTCGACCGACAGCTTGGACAGGCCGCGGCGGCGGATTTCGTGCGCCACCGACCGGATGGCTACCTCGCCGGTCTCGTCCTCCGCCGCATCGACAGCCACGGAATCCACTGCCATGGAATCGACAGCCATGGAATCCCCAGCCATGGGATCGACAGCTACTGACTCGATATCGGCGAATTCGGCCTCGTCCACCTCCGTGTCCTCGATGTGGGCGAGGTCGGCGGGGTCGTCCGCCGGCGTCGTGCGGTCGAGTTCGGCTGCGGCCGCAACGGGTCGCGGTGCTTCGGCGACCGGCTCGCCCAGCACCAACTGCACGGCGTCGTCCACGGCCCGCCGGGTGCGCGTCTTGCGCGGCTCGTCGGAGACGATCCGGAGCCCGGCACCGTGCGATCCCGACCGTTCATCGGTGCGCGCGGGCGGCGCCTCGGCCTCCGTGACTTCGGTTGGCGCCGAAGCGTTTACCGCCGGCTCGTCGGCCTTGCCGGGTGCCGAGTCGGCAGAGCCGTCGGTGGCCGTCGCGCCGGTAGGGTCGTCGATCGCTGTCGCGTCGGTGACCACTTCGTATGCCGCGGCCGGCTCGGCGGAAGCCGGGCCCCGCGTGGTCGACGATGCGTTTGCCGCGGTCGTGCCGGCGGCCGGCGGGGTCGGTGCGGCCGAATCCTGGGGCGACGCAGCAGGAGAGACGACGGTCGGCGAATCGGCGAAAGCCACCACGCCCTCGTCGCCGGATGCCGGAACCGGTGATCGGAACGCCATCGACACGGCCGGTGCGGTGCGCGCGGCGGACTGCGGCGGTGCGGACACGGGTTCGGGCGCTGCCCCGGAAGCAGCCACCGTGGCAGCCGTGGACCGGCAACTCTCCACCGCGTCCGCGAGCAGCAGCGAGGCATCCCATCCCGCCACCGAAACCGGTTGCGGCACAGCCGTCGACGGGAGCTGTGGATAACTGGGGAATTCCGCGGTCCCGGTGGATTCGGGCAGCGGACGTGCTTCCGCCCATTCCGGAAGGTCATCGGGCCGGTAGCTCGGGCGGTATCCGGTCGGCGGCAGATCGGTGTCGATGTCCTCCATCGGGATGTCGTCGATGAGCTGGGCGTAGCGCGCGGAAACCCAGGCGTGCAACCAGATCACGACGCCCACCATGACGGGGGCGACGGCGGCCTCGGCGGCGCGCGCCGGTGCGCCCGCGACCAGATGTGGACCGGCGTTGAGGGCGATGGTGACGCCGAGCAGCGCGGTTTCCAGGAAGACGACCTTGCCGCGGTCGATATCGCGGCCCCACCGGGCGGCGGTGGTGGCGACCACCATGATGGTGATGATCGGGATCGAGATCATCGCCTCGAAGCCGTAACTGAGCCAGTACAGCGGATCCGACATGTCGCCGCTGGGCACGAGGTTGTGCTGGACGTTCACGCCCGCCCACACCATGCCGAGAACGACGACGCCGATCAGCGCCCGCGAGGACCATTCGGCGCGGCGGAACAGTTGCGCCAGGCGCGCATCGGGATTCGACACCCGCATGCGCGCAGCGCGGGCCCGCCGGTGCCAGCGGGCGTCCGCGTCGTCGGCCCGGCGCAGGGCCAGGGCGACGCGGCGATCGCGCTTCTCGGCCGACAGCTGGGCCGTCACCGCGCGTTTGCGTTGCCGGCGGCGCTGGGTGCGAATCCATTCGGCGAGATCGCGTTCGGCGGCGATCTCCCGATCGGACAG
>NZ_BAFW01000026.1 GCF_000308535.1 Nocardia cerradoensis NBRC 101014
TGGGTCAACAGGTCGGTGAAGGGAGGGTCCCCAGTCAGATCGACTCGCAGCACCAACGTATTGACGAAGAAGCCGACCAGGTCGTCGAGGGCGGGGTCGTCGCGGCCGGCGACGGCGAATCCGACCGCCACGTCGGGGTTGGCGCTGATCTTCGACAACAGGATCGTCAGGGCGGCTTGGATCACCATGAAACTGGTGGCGTTGTGTTCGCGTGCGACGTGAGTGATCTGCTGCTGCAGTTCGGCGGGCCACTCGATGGTGACGACGGCGCCGTGTTGGTCGGAGGTCGCTGGGTAAGGCCGGTCGGTGGGGAGGTCGAGATGTTCGGGCATCCCGGCCAAGGTGCGTTCCCAGTACTCCAGCTCGGTGGTGATGCGACTGTGTGGGTCGTGGAGTTCGCCGAGTTGGGTGCGTTGCCAGAGTGTGTAGTCGACGTATTGCACCGCCAACGGCGTCCAGCCCGGGGCACGGCCGTGTCGGCGCGCTCGGTACGCTTCGCTCACGTCGCGGGCCATCGGAACGGGGGACCATCCATCGAAAGCGATGTGGTGCAACACAATTCCCACGACATACCGTTCGGGTCCCA
>NZ_BAFW01000025.1 GCF_000308535.1 Nocardia cerradoensis NBRC 101014
AACGCGAATGCCTCGGCGACGAATCCGATCCGGCCAGCGCCGCGGCGGTGCAGCTGGGGTTCTGGCGCGAAGCCCTCGCCGGCGTGCCGGAGGAGCTGCCGCTGCCCTACGACCGGCCGCGTCCGGAAGAGCCGACCAACCGCGCGGGCACCGTCCGGATCCGGATGCCGGAGGACCTGCGCGAGCGGCTCGACGATCTGGCCCGCGCCCAGGGTGTGAGCATGTTCATGGTGCTGCGCTCGGCGCTGGCGGTGGTACTGCGCATCGTCACCGGCGGCCGCGACATCGTCATCGGCACGCCGGTGGCCGGGCGCGCCGACACCCGCCTCGACGATCTGGTCGGCATGTTCGTCAACACCTTGATGCTGCGCTCGGACGTCGATCCCGACCGGGCCTTCGCCGATCAGCTGCGCGCCGACCGCGACGGTGAACTCTCCGCCATGTCGCATGCGGAACTGCCGTTCGAGCGCATCGTCGAGGAACTCGGCCGCGGCAACGGCGGACTGCGGCCGCTGCTGCAGGTCGCGCTCACCGTGCAGGACACCACACCGCCGCCCCTCGAACTGCCCGGGCTGCGGTTGCGCGCCGAGGAACTCGACATCGCGGTGGCCAAGTTCGATCTCGAACTGCGGGCGCCCGCCGATACCGGGGACCTCGAAATGGTCTACGCCGCAGAGCTTTTCGACGAGGATACGGTGTGCACGCTGGCCGAGCGGCTGCTGCTGGTGCTGGAGTCGGTGAGCGCCGACGCCCACGTCCGGATTCGCGACATCGATGCGCGTACCGACATCGAACGGGCGCACTTCACCCCGCGCCGCGGCCCGGCCGCCACCCCGCAGTGCAGCCTGGCGAACTACTTCACCGCCACCGCGCACCTGCATCCGCACCGCACCGCGATCCGAAGCGGCGACGACGAACTCAGCTACGCCGAGCTGGAACGCTGCTCGAATCGGATCGCCCGCGCCCTGATCGCCCGCGGCGTCGGCAGCGGCGACCGGGTGGCCGTCGGGCTGACCCGGTCGATCGAATCGGTGGCCGCCGCCCTGGCCGTCACCAAAGCCGGTGCGGCGTTCGTGCCCGTCGATCCGAACTATCCGGCCGACCGCGTGCGGCACATGCTCACCGACTCCGGCTGTGCGCTCGGCATTTCCGTGACCGCCCATCGGGACCGGCTGCACCGCGCCACCGAGGGCAACGGCTCGGCGCCGGGCACCGAGTGGCTGCTGCTCGACGACGCGGCGCTGCGTGCCGAGCTGGATGCGCAGGACGAACGCACGATCACCGACGCCGAACGGCTGCGCACGGTGCGGACGACCGACCTGGCCTACCTGATCTACACCTCCGGTTCGACCGGAAAGCCCAAGGGCGTGGCGGTCACGCACGCCGGGCTGTCCAACTTCGCCGACGAGATCCGAGACCGGATGCGCGTCGACCGCGACGCCCGCACCCTGCACTTCGCGAGCCCGAGTTTCGATGCGGCCGTGCTGGATCTGCTGCTGGCCATCGGCGCGGGCGCCACCATGGTGATCTGCCCGCCCGATATCTACGGCGGCGACGAACTGGCCGCGCTGATGGATCGCGAATGCATCAGCCACACCTTCATGACCCCGGCCGCGCTGGCCACCATCGACCATCGGCGCTGGCCGCTGCCGCATCTGCGCGCGATCATGGTCGGCGGCGAGGCCCTCGGCACCGATCTGATCGCGCGCTGGGCGCCGGGGCGGATGCTGTTCAACGGGTACGGCCCGACCGAGACGACCATCGTGGTCACGATCTCCGACCCCATCGCGGTCGGTGACCAGGTGACCATCGGCTCGCTGGTGCGCGGGGTGCACGCGGTGGTGCTCGATGAGCGGCTGCGGCCCGTCCCGATCGGCGTGCCGGGCGAGTTGTATCTCGGCGGCCAGTCCGTCGCGCGCGGCTACTTCGACCGGCCCGACCTCAGCGCGGCGCGGTTCGTCGCCGACCCGTACGGGCCCGACGGCGCACGCATGTACCGCACCGGCGATGTGGTGCGCTGGCGCGCCGACGGCGAGATCGTCTACCTCGGCCGCAGCGACCACCAGGTGAAGCTGCGCGGTTTCCGCATCGAACTCGGCGAGATCACCGAGGTGCTGGCCGCGCACCCGGCGCTGCGCTTCGCCCACACCGAGGTGCGCGAGATCGCCGGCACACCGCGGATCGTGTCCTACGTCCAGCCCGCCGAACCCGCCGCCGACATCGACGTGGAGGTGCTGCGAACCCATGTGGCCGCGCACCTGCCGGCGCACATGGTGCCCAGCAGTGTGACCGTGCTGCACCGGATTCCGCTGACCCCGACCGGCAAACTCGACCGCGACGCGCTGCCGCAACCGCAGCAGCTCACCACCGCGGCGCGGGAACCGGGCACCGACACCGAACGTCTGGTCGCGCAGGTGATGGCCGAGTTGATCGGTGCCGAATCCGTCGGCGCGGACGACAATTTCTTCGAGATCGGCGGAAACTCGCTGCTGGCAACGCAATTGGTGGCCCGGCTGAGCGACGCCACCGGGGTGCGGGTGCAGGTGCGTTCGGTCTTCGGCGCCCCGACCGTCGCCGAACTCGCCGCCCTGCTCGACGGCGGCACGGGCGACAGCGACCACGGCCCCGCCCTGACCCGGCGCGAGCGCCCGGCCCGGGTGCCGCTCTCGGCGGCACAGCGGCGGCTGTGGTTCCTCAACCGGTTCAACGCCTCCTCGGCCGAGGACCTGTCCGGCGTCTACAACGTGCCGGTCGCCCTGCGGATGCGTGGTGCGCTGGACGTGGCGGCGCTGCGCGCGGCATTGCACGCCGTGCAGCGGCGGCACGAAACGCTGCGCACGGTCTTCCCGGAGGTCGAGGGCGAGCCGTACCAGCGGGTGCTCGCACCCGGCGAGGCCGCGGTGGCGCTGCCGGTCGTCGACGTCGACGAGGGCGAAATCACCGGCACCGTACGGACTTTCGCGGCCGCCGGATTCGATCTCGCCTCGACCGCACCGCTGCGCGCGCAGCTGCTGCGCATCGCCGCCGACGATCACGTCCTGGTGCTGGTCGTCCACCACATCGCGATGGACGGCTGGTCGCTGGAGCCGCTGGCCGCCGATATCGCGGGTGCGTACCGGTCGTATGCGGCCGGGTCGGCGCCGCAATGGACCGAACTCCCCGTCCAGTACGCCGATTACACGCTGTGGCTGCAGGACACACTGGGCGCGGAGGACGATCCGGAATCGCCGATCAGCCGCCAGCTCGACTACTGGCGCGAGGCGCTGGACGGCATTCCCGAACTGCTGCCGCTGCCCACCGACCAGCGCCGCCCGGCGACGCCGAGCTATCGCGGCGGCACGGTGGATTGCGTCCTCGACGCCGTGACCCACCGCGAACTGCAGGAAGTCGCCGCCCGCCACGGCGTCACCATGTTCATGGTCCTGCACGCCGCGCTGGCTTCGCTGCTGCACCGGATCAGCACCGAGCACGACATCACCGTCGGCACACCGATCGCCGGCCGCGGACAGCAGGCCCTCGACCCGATGGTCGGCATGTTCGTCGGCACCCTGGTCCTGCGCACGCGGGTGAGCGGCGCGCAGAGCTTCGCCGATCTGCTGCGCGCCGTCCGCGATACCGACCTCGAGGCCTTCGCGCATGCGGACGTGCCGTTCGAGCGCCTGGTCGAGGTACTCAATCCGGCGCGCTCGCAGGCTCATCACCCGATGTTCCAGGTCATGCTCTCGGTGCGGAATCAGCCGGTGCGCAGCCTGGAACTGCCGGATCTGACGATCGAGGCGTGCGATGCCGATCCGGGGATCGCGAAATTCGATCTGCAGTTCACCCTCACCGAATCGTGGACCGAGCAGCGGGAACCGGCCGGGATCACGGTCTCGGTGAATTTCGCCCGCGACCTGTTCGACGACACCAGTGCCGCCCGCCTCGGCGCGCGTTTCGCCCGCTTGCTGCGGGCCGCGGCCGCGAATCCCGAACTGCTGGTGGGTGATCTGGAACTGCTCGACCCCACCGAATGGTCGACGCTGGCGCCGGTGCGGGGTGCGCTCGCCGGCCGGCCGGGGACACTGCCCGAGGTCTTCGCCGCCGCGGTGGCCGTCGATCCGCGCGCGATCGCCCTGCGCACCGAAGACGCCGAGATCAGCTACGGCGCGCTGGACCGGTGGACCAACCGGCTGGCCCGGGTCCTGATCTCGCTCGGTGTCGGACCGGAAATGCTGGTGGCCCTGGGCATTCCGCGATCCATGGAATCGGTGGCGGTGACGCTGGCGGTGGCCAAGGCGGGTGCGGCGTTCGTGCCGGTCGACCCGAACTACCCCGAACACCGCATCGCCCACATGCTCACCGATTCCGGTGCCACCCTGGGCATTACGCTCGACGCCCACCGTGATCGGATGCCCGCGGGCGCCGAATGGGCCGTCCTGGACGCACCGGCCCTGCAGGACCGCGTGCTGCGCGCCTCGGATGCGCCGATCGCGCCACACGAGCGGCGGGGCCGGCTGCGCATCGAGAACCCGGCCTACGTCATCTACACCTCCGGTTCGACCGGCACCCCGAAGGGTGTGGTGGTCACACACGGCGGTCTGTCGAACTTCGCCGCCGAAACCGCCGAACGCTTCGACGTGCGACCCGACAGCCGGGTGCTGCACTTCGCCACCCCGAGCTTCGACGCGGCCATGCTCGATCTGCTGTTCGCCCTGGGCGGGGCGGCGACGCTGGTCATCGCCCCGACCGGGGTGTACGGCGGCCCGGATCTGGCGCGGTTGCTGGCCGAGGAGGACATCACCCACGCGTTCATCACCACCGCCGCGCTCGGCACGGTGGATCCGACCGGGCTCGACTCGTTCCGGCACGTGCTCGTCGGCGGCGAGGCGCTGCCGCCGGAGCTGGTGGCGCGGTGGGCGCCCGGCCGCAACCTGCACAACGTGTACGGACCGACCGAGACGACCATCGTCACCCTGATGGCCCCGCCGATCGCACCGGGTGCGCCGATCACCATCGGCGAACCGATCCGCGGCGTGCACGCGGTGGTGCTGGATTCGCGGCTGCATCCGACCCCGGCCGGCGTGGTCGGTGAGCTGTATCTGTCGGGTCCGGCGCTGGCGCGTGGTTACCACAATCGCACCGGGCTCAGCGCCCAGCGGTTCGTGGCCAATCCGTTCGGCAAGCCCGGCGAACGCATGTACCGCACGGGCGATCTGGTGCGCTGGGTACAGCGCGGTGGCCGCACCGAGGTCGAGTACGTGGGCCGCACCGACCATCAGGTCAAGATTCGCGGTTTCCGGATCGAACTGGGCGAGATCGACGCCGCGTTGCACCGCCACGACCAGGTCGAATGGGCCACCACGATCGGTCACCGCACCGCCGCGGGCGCCACCGCGCTGGTGTCGTATGTGAAGCCGCGCAGCGGCGCGAATCCGACGGCGGCGCAGTTGCGCACCCACGTGGCCGGTCTGGTGCCGAGTTATATGGTGCCGCAATCGATCATGCTGCTCGAGTCGGTGCCGCTGAGCCCGGTCGGCAAGCTGGATCGCAAGGCGCTGCCCGAACCGGTCT
>NZ_BAFW01000024.1 GCF_000308535.1 Nocardia cerradoensis NBRC 101014
GCACGCCCGGCTCGCCGAACTGGCCCGCACTCGCGGCGCGACCATGTTCATGGTCACGCACGCGGCGCTGGCGCTGGTGCTGTCGCGGCTGAGCGGGGAGGCCGATATCGCCATCGGCACGCCGGTGGCCGGCCGCGGTGAGCGCGCGCTCGACGATCTGATCGGCATGTTCGTCAACACCCTGGTGTTGCGGACCGAGATCGACGGCGGCGCGAGCTTCACCGATCTGCTGCAGTCGGTGCGCAGCACCGATATCGCGGCCTTCGGGCATGCGGATCTGCCGTTCGAGCGGCTGGTGGAGATTCTGAACCCGGCGCGTTCGCAGGCGCGGCATCCGCTGTTCCAGGTGATGCTGTCGTTCCAGAACACCGGCCAGAACGCCCTGGAACTGCCGGGGCTGACGGTCAGCGGTGTGGAACTGCCGATCGACACCGCGAAGTTCGATCTGCAACTCGTGCTCACCGAGGAGACCGTCGAGACGGCCGACGGTGCCGCCGCGACCGCCGGTATCACCGCCGAATTCGTCTACGCCACCGACCTTTTCGACGGCGAGACGATCGCCGGCTTCGCCGACCGCCTGGTGCGGGTGCTGACCGCCGTGGTCGCCGAGCCCGCGGCCCGGGTGGGCGACATCGATCTGCTCGCTCCGGCCGAGGCGGCGCGCGAACTGCGCGGCTGGAACAACACGGCACGGCATCTGCCGGTGCGCCGCGAAGGTGCGACCACCCTGCTGGCCGACTTCCACGCCCAGGTCGAGCAGACCCCGGACGCGGTCGCGGTCGTCGATCCGGAAGCCGGCCTCACGCTGACCTACGCCGAATTCGCGGCGCGGGCACAGCGACTCGCGCGGTATCTGGTCGAGGCGGGTGTGGGCCCGGACGCGCGGGTGGCACTGGCCGTGCGGCGTTCGCTCGACCTAGTCGTTGCCGCCTACGCGGTGCTGGAGGCCGGTGGCGCGTACGTGCCGCTGGATCTGGAACAGCCGGGTGAGCGCACCCGCTACGTGGTCGACACCGCCGCCCCGATCGCCGTGCTCACCACCGCACGCGACGGCGCGGACATCGATCGCGCGCTGGAGGGTGCCGCGACCGCCGTGCGCATCGACGAGCTGGACCTGTCCGGCTACCCGGACGGCGAACTCGACGACACCGAACGGCGTGCACCGCTGCGGCCGGAGCACCTCGCCTACGTGATCTTCACCTCCGGCTCCACCGGACGGCCGAAGGGCGTGGCGGTCTCGCAGGCCGCGGTGGTGAACCAGATCCGCTGGATCACCGCCGAATACGGCATCGGCGCCGATGACGTGGTGCTGTTCAAGACACCGCCGACCTTCGACGTGTCGGTGTGGGAGCTGTTCGGCGCGACCGCCACCGGCGCGCGCCTGGTGATCGCGGCGCCGGACGGCCACCGCGATCCCGGCTACCTCGCCGAGGTGATCGCGACCCAGCGGGTCACGATGACCTCGTTCGTGCCGTCGATGCTGTCGGTGTTCTCCGACAGCGTGCACGCGGGTGCGGCCGCGGAGGTGTCGTCGCTGCGCACCCTGCTGATCGCGGGTGAGGCGTTCACCGCCGACGCCGCGCGGGCCTACCGTCGCATCGGCACCGCCGAACTGCACAACCTGTACGGACCCACCGAATTCACCGTGCACGCCACCGCGATGCCGGTGGCCGCGGATATCGCCGGCGCGGTGCCGATCGGCCTGCCGGTGTGGAACGCGCAGGCCTACATCCTGGACGCGCGGCTGCATCCGGTTCCGGCCGGTGTCGCGGGTGAGCTGTATCTGGCCGGCGCGCAGCTGGCGCGCGGTTACTTCGGCCGCACCGACCTGACCGCGGACCGCTTCGTCGCGAATCCGTTCGGCGGCAGCGGTTCTCGCATGTACCGCACCGGTGACCTGGTACGCCGCGGCGCCGACGGTGCCATCGAATATATGGGCCGCACCGACTTCCAGGTGAAGTTGCGCGGTCTGCGCATCGAGCTCGGCGAGATCGAATCCGCGCTCACCGCACAGGATTCGGTCGCGCAGGCGGTGGCCGTGGTGCGTTCCGACGAGCGGATCGGCGAACAGCTGGTCGGCTACGTCGTGCCCGCCGCCGGCGCCGGTGAGATCGATGTCGACGCGGTTCGCGCGCAGCTCGCGTCGCGGCTGCCCTCCTATATGGTTCCGGCCGCGATCGTCGTGCTCGACGCCCTGCCGCTGAGCGCGAACGGCAAGCTGGACCGGCGCGCGCTGCCCGCACCGGAATTCGAGGCACGGGAATTCCGCGCCCCGACCACTCCGGTCGAGGAGATCGTCGCCGCCACCGTCGCCGAGGTGCTGGGCATCGACACCGACGCCCGGCCGGTCGGTCTCGACGACGACTTCTTCGAACTGGGCGGCAACTCGCTGATCGCCACCCAGGTGGTCGCCCGCCTGGGCCAGGCGCTGAACACCCGCATCCCGGTGCGGACCCTGTTCGAGGCGCCGACCGTGGCGGCGCTGGCCGCCCGGCTGGAGACGCACGCCGGTTCCGGTGGCCGCCGCGCCCTGGTGGCGGGGCCGCGACCGGAGGAGATTCCGCTCTCGCTGGCACAGCAGCGGATGTGGTTCCTCAACCGCTTCGACACCGCCAGCGCGGTCAACAACATCCCGATGGCGGTCCGGCTCACCGGAGCGCTCGACGTCGACGCCCTGCGCGAGGCGGTCGCGGATGTGATCGAACGCCACGAGGTGCTGCGCACGGTCTACCCGGAAACCTCCGAAGGCCAGGGCGTGCAGGTGATCCTGCCCGCCGACCGCGACGCGGTGGAACTGGACGCCGAACCGGTGACCGAGGCGCAACTGCCCCAGCGGGTGCGCGAACAGGTCCTCACCGGCTTCGACGTCACCGCCGAGGTTCCGGTGCGCGCCAAGCTGTTCCGCGTCGAGCACGCGAGCGGCAACGGCGCGGGCGAGCCGGCGCCGGACTACGTGCTGGTCTTCGTCGTCCACCACATCTCCGGTGACGGCTGGTCGGTGCGGCCGCTGGCCCGCGATGTGATGCTCGCCTACGCGGCGCGTTCGCAGGGCGCCGCGCCGGGCTGGGCGCCGCTGCCGGTGCAGTACGCCGATTACGCACTGTGGCAACGGGAAACGCTCGGTTCCGAGGACGATCCGGAATCGCTGATCGCCCAGCAGGTCTCGTACTGGTCGCAACATCTGGCGGGCCTGCCCGACCAGCTGGATCTGCCCGCGGACCGTCCGCGTCCCGCGGTCGCCACGTATCGCGGTGGCGTGCACGAGTTCTCGCTCGACGCCGAACTGGTGCGCCGGCTGAACGCGCTGGCCCGCACCCACGGCGCCAGCCTGTTCATGGTGACGCACGCGGCCTTCGCGGCGCTGCTGGCGCGGCTGTCCGGCAGTGACGATCTGGCCATCGGCACCGCCGTCGCGGGCCGTGGTGAGGCCGCGCTGGACGATGCCATCGGCATGTTCGTCAACACGCTGGTGCTGCGCAGCAGCGTCGATCCGGCGATGTCGTTCACCGAATTGCTCGCGCGCACCAAGGAATCCGATCTCGCCGCCTTCGGACATGCGGATCTGCCGTTCGAGCGGCTGGTGGAGATTCTGAATCCGGCGCGTTCGCAGGCGCGGCATCCGCTGTTCCAGGTGATGCTGTCGTTCCAGAACACCGGTGAGGCGTCGTTCGCGCTGCCGGATCTCGAGGTCGGCGGCCTGCCGCTGGATGTGCTGACCGCGAAGTTCGATCTGCACCTGAACCTCACCGAGCGCTTCGGCGCCGACGGTTCCGCGGAGGGTATGTCGGCCGAATTGGCTTATGCCACCGACATGTTCGATGCCCGGACGGTCGCGGCCTTCGCCGATCGCCTGGTCCGGATGCTGGACGCGGTGACCGCGGATCCGGCCGCCGCACTCGGCGATATCGACCTGCTCGACGCCGTCGAACGCCGCACCATCGTCGACAACTGGAACGCGACCGCCTACGACGTCGACCGCGTCGTCCTCGGCCGCGCGGCCGGAACCGTCGCGCTGACACTGGCCTCGATGTTCGACAGGCAGGTCGAACGCGATCCCGACGAACCGGCGCTCACGTTCGAGGGGACGACTCTGTCCTACGGCGAGCTGGCGGCCCGGGTGAACCGGCTCGCCCGCTACCTGATCGAGCAGGGCGTGGGCCCGGATTCGCTGGTGGCGCTGCATATGCGGCGTTCGCTGGAGCTGGTCGTCGGCATGTACGCGGTGACGGTCGCGGGTGGCGGCTACGTGCCGCTGGACCCCGACCACCCGGCCGAGCGCACCGAATACGTGCTCGCGACCGCGAATCCGGTCTGCGTGCTGACCACCGCGGACAGCCCGCTCGCGGCGCGGCCGGAGGCACCGGTCGTGGCGATCGACGGTCTGGAGCTGTCGGAGTACGCCGACGACCCGGTGACCGATGCCGACCGCGTCGCGCCGCTGCGTCCCGCGCACACCGCCTACGTGATCTTCACCTCCGGTTCCACCGGGCGGCCGAAGGGTGTGGCCGTCAGCCATGCCGCGATCGTGAACCGCCTGGCCTGGATGCAGGACGAGTACGACCTCTACCTCGACGACGTCGTGCTGCAGAAGACGCCCGCCACCTTCGACGTGTCGGTGTGGGAGTTCTTCTGGCCGCTGCAGGTCGGTGCGCGCCTGGTCGTCGCCAAGCCCGACGGCCACCGCGATCCGGCCTATCTGGCGGAGCTGATCGACGCCGAGCGCATCACCACCGTGCACTTCGTGCCGTCGATGCTGTCGGTGTTCGTCGCCGCGCTGGACGCCTCCGGCGCCGACTGCACGACGCTGCGCCGGGTGTTCGCCTCCGGTGAGGCGCTGCCCGCGGTCACCGCCCAGCGCCTGATCGAACTGACCGGCGCCCGGCTGCACAACCTCTACGGCCCGACCGAGGCCGCGGTCGACGTGACCTATCACGAGGTGACCGAGGACGACACCGTCGCGGTGCCGATCGGCCGTCCGGTGTGGAACACCCGTGTCTACGTGCTGGATTCGCGGTTGCACCCGGTCGCCACCGGCGTCGCGGGCGAACTGTATCTGGCCGGTGATCAGCTGGCCCGCGGCTATGTCGCGCGCGCCGATCTGACGTCGGATCGGTTCGTGGCCAACCCCTTCGGGGAGGGCGAGCGGATGTACCGCACCGGTGACCTGGTGCGCTGGAACTCCGCCGGCGAACTGGAATACCTGGGCCGCACCGACTTCCAGGTGAAGTTGCGCGGTCTGCGCATCGAACTGGGCGAGATCGAATCGGCGCTGGTGGCGGTCGACGCGGTCGCGCAGGCCGTGGTGGTCGTGCGCTCCGACGACCGGCTCGGCGATCAGCTCGTCGCCTACGTGGTGCCCGCGGCCGGCGCCATCGTCGACGCCGACGCGGTGCGCACCGAACTCGGCGAGGCGCTGCCCGGCTACATGGTGCCCTCGGCGTTCGTGGTGCTGGACGCGTTCCCGCTCAACGCCTCCGGCAAGCTGGACCGCAAGGCGCTGCCGGCGCCGGTGTTCGAGGCCCGGCAGTTCCGCGCCCCGGCCACCCCGATCGAGGAGATCGTGGCCGGCACGTTCAGCGATGTGCTGGGTGTGACCCGGGTCGGCCTCGACGACGACTTCTTCGAACTGGGCGGCAACTCGCTGATCGCCACCCAGGTGACCGCCCGCCTGGGCGCCGCGCTCGACACCCAGCTGGCGGTGCGCGATCTGTTCGAGGCATCGACCGTCGCCGCCCTGGCCGCGCGCTTGGAGCAGGGCGCCGGATCCGGCCGGACCCGGCCGAAGTTGGTGGCCGGGCAACGGCCGCAACGGATTCCGCTCTCACCGGCGCAGCAGCGCTACTGGTTCCTCAACCAGTTCGACACCACCACCTCCGCGGTGGACAACATTCCGCTCGCGGTGCGGCTGTCGGGCGCGCTCGACGTCGCGGCCATGGAACGCGCGCTCGGTGACGTGCTGGCCCGCCACGAGGTGCTGCGCACCACCTACCCGCGTTCGGCGGACGGCCCGCACCAGGTGATCCTGCCCGCGACCGAAACCGCGCCTCCGCTGGAGCCGGTGGCGGTCGACGAGTCCGAATTGCTGGACCGCATCATCGAATTCGCGATGACCACCTTCGACGTCACCGCCGAGGTGCCGCTGAAGGTCGCGCTGTTCCGGATCACCGGCGGCGACCAGTCGGCCGAGGAACACGTCCTCGCGTTCACCGTCCACCACGTCGCCGCCGACGGCTCCTCGATGGGACCGCTGGCCCGCGATCTGATGGCGGCCTATGCCGCACGGGTCCAAGGCGAGGCGCCGCAGTGGACGCCGCTGCCGGTGCAGTACGCCGATTACGCGCTGTGGCAGCGCGAGGTGCTCGGATCCGAGGAGGATCCGGAATCGCTGGCCGCCCAGCAGGTGGCGTACTGGACCGCGGCTCTCGACGGGCTGCCGGATCAGCTGGAACTGCCGACCGACCGTCCGCGTCCGCCGGCCCAGTCGTTCCAGGGCAAGGCGATTCGCTTCGAGATCGACCCGCAGCGCCACGCCCGCCTGCACGAGCTGGCGCGCGCGAACAACGCCTCGCTGTTCATGGTCGTGCACGCGGCGCTGGCCGTCCTGCTCTCGCGGCTCTCGGGGACCGGCGACATCGCCGTGGGCACTCCGATCGCCGGACGTGGTGAGCGCGAACTCGACGATCTGATCGGCATGTTCGTCAACACGCTGGTGTTCCGCACCCGCATCGACGGCAATGCCAGCTTCGCCGAACTGCTCGCCGACGTGCGCGAGCGCGACCTCGAGGCGTTCACCAACGCCGACGTGCCGTTCGAGCGGCTGGTCGAGGTGCTCAATCCGGTGCGGTCCACGG
The DNA here is from genome assembly GCF_000308535.1 of Nocardia cerradoensis NBRC 101014. Classification (GTDB taxonomy): domain Bacteria; phylum Actinomycetota; class Actinomycetes; order Mycobacteriales; family Mycobacteriaceae; genus Nocardia; species Nocardia cerradoensis. The sequence goes on from NZ_BAFW01000024.1 coordinate 6,852, forward strand.
CGCGCAACCCGCTGTTCCAGGTGGGCCTGTCGTTCCAGAACCTGGCCGAGACCGCCCTGGAGCTGCCCGGTCTGTCGGTGAGTGCGGTGAATTTCGATTCCCAGCTTGCCAAGACCGACCTGCACGTGACGCTCTACGACCGCTATGCCGAGGACGGTTCACCGGCCGAGATCATCACCGAATTCGGTTATGCCATCGACCTTTTCGACGAGTCGACGGTGCAGGGCTTCGCGGACCGGTTCGTCCGGGTGCTCGATGCGGTGATCGCGGACGTGTCCGCCCCGGTCGGTGATATCGACCTGCTGGATCCGGCCGAGAACGAGCGGATCCTGCGGCAGTGGAACGAGACCGCCCATCCGATCGACACCGAGGCGACGCTGGTGTCGCTGCTCGATGCGACGGTCGCCGCCGATCCGACCGCGGTCGCGCTGGTGGTCGACACCGAGGCCACCGGAACGGCGCAGCAGGTGCTGACCTACGGCGACCTCGACGCGCGGGTGAACCGCCTGGCGCGCTACCTCGTCGAATGCGGTATCGGCACCGAGGATCGGGTGGCGCTGGCACTGGGCCGCTCGGTGGAGCTGATCGTCGCGATGTACGCGGTGGCCAAGACCGGCGCGGCCTACGTGCCGATCGATCCGGGCCAGCCCGCCGAACGCATCGACTACATCCTCGAGACGGCGGCCCCCGCCTGTGTGCTGACCACCTCGGCCGTCGTCGCGGCCACCTCCGGCGACGACGAGGAGAGCGCACTGCGCTGGACCCCGCAGCGTCCGGTGATCGAACTCGACGGGCTCGAGCTCTCCGGTTACTCGGCGGCGCCGATCACCGCGGGGGAGCGGTTGCGTGAACTCACCGCCGGCAACGCCGCGTACGTGATCTTCACCTCCGGTTCCACCGGCCGCCCCAAGGGCGTGGTGGTGTCGCACGGCGCGATCGTCAACCAGTTGCGCTGGGAGATCGCCGAATTCGGCCTCGGCGCCGGGGATTCGGTGCTGCTCAAGACCGCGGCGACCTTCGACCTGTCGGTGTGGGAGTTCTGGACCGCCGCCGCCTGCGGTGGCCGCCTGGTGGTGGCCGCGCCGGAGGGGCATCGCGATCCGGCCTACCTCAACGAGCTGATGCTCGGCACCGCCGTCACCACACTGCACGTGGTGCCGTCGATGCTGGACGCGCTGCTCACCGAGAGCGAAGGCATGCTCAGCTCGTCGCTGAAGCGGGTGCTCGCCATCGGTGAGGCGCTGCCGGCCGCGACCGCACAGCGCTTCCTGGAGACCGCCGAGGCCGCGCTGTTCAACCTGTACGGCCCGACCGAGGCCGCGGTCTCGATCACCAGCCATCGCGTCACCACCGCCGACCGCCAATCGGTGTCGATCGGTGCGCCGGAGTGGAACAGCCGGGTGTACGTGCTGGATTCGCGGCTGCGGCCCGTTCCGGTGGGTGTGCCGGGTGAGCTGTACCTGGCCGGTGCGCAGCTCGCGCGCGGCTACTTCGGCCGTGCGGATCTGACCGCGGACCGCTTCGTCGCCGATCCGTTCGGGGCGCCGGGCACGCGGATGTACCGCACCGGTGACCTGGTGGCCTGGACCGAGCGGGGTGAACTGGACTACCGGGGCCGCACCGACTTCCAGGTGAAGATCCGCGGCTTCCGCATCGAACTCGGCGAGATCGAGGCGGTGCTGCTGCGGCAGCCGGTCGTGACCGCGACCGCCGTGGTGGCGCACGCGGATCCGAATCTGGGCGATCGCCTGGTCGCCTACGTGGTCGGCACCGCCGAACTGGACAAGCAGGCATTGCAGGCCGCACTGGCCGAACAGCTGCCGTCCTACATGGTGCCGTCGGTGTTCATGCAGCTGGACGCGCTGCCGCTGAACGCCAACGGCAAACTGGATCGGGCCGCGCTGCCCGAACCGGTCTTCGAGAAGGCCGTCTTCCGCGCGCCGGTGACCCCGATCGAGCAGATCGTCGCCAACACCTTCGCCGATGTGCTGCGCAAGGAATCCGGCACGATGGGCCGCGACGACGACTTCTTCGCGTGGGGCGGTAACTCGCTGCTCGCCACGCAGGTCGCCGCGCGCCTGGGCGAGGCCCTGAACACCCGGGTGCCGGTGCGCCTGCTGTTCGAGGCCTCCACGGTCGCCGCGCTCGCCACCCGGGTCGAGCACCACGCCGACGCCGGCGGTCGCCGCGCGCTGACCGCCGCACCGCGCCCGCCGCGGATCCCGCTGTCGCTGGCGCAGCAGCGGATGTGGTTCCTCAACCGCTTCGACACCGCCTCGGCCGCCTACAACGTGCCGATCGCGGTGCGGTTGAGCGGTGCCCTGGACGTGTCGGCGCTGCGGACCGCGATGGCGGATCTGGTGGCGCGCCACGAGATCCTGCGGACCGTCTACCCGCAGACCGACCAGGGCCCCGTGCAGGTGATCCTGCCCGCGGCCCAGGCGATTCCGGAACTCGAACTGCGCGTGGTCGATGCCGCCGCGGTGGAGTCCGAGGTGGTCGCGCTGATCAACACCAGTTTCGACGTCACCACCGAGGTGCCGGTGCGGGTCGCGCTGTTCGAGGTCCGCTCCGGCAGCGAGACCGAAACCGCCGGCGGCGCAGGCGAATACGTGCTCGCGATGGTCGTGCACCACATCTCCGGCGACGGTTCGTCGGTGGGCCCGCTGACCCGCGATCTGATGACCGCCTACGCGGCCCGCGCGGCCGGGCTGGCGCCGAACTGGGCGACGCTGGCGGTCCAGTACGCCGACTACAGCATCTGGCAGCGCGAACTGCTGGGCAGCGAGGACGATCCGGATTCGCTGGCCTCCAAGCAGGTCGCGTACTGGAAGCAGGCGCTGGCCGAGCTGCCCGATCAGCTCGATCTGCCGGCGGATCGCCCGCGTCCGGCCGTGCAGAGTTTCGCCGGCGGCAAGGTCGAGATGCGCATCGATGCTGAGCTGCATCGCGCGCTGATCGATCTGGCCCGCACCGAGGGCGCGACGCTGTTCATGGTCGTGCACACCGCGCTGGCGGTCCTGCTGTCGCGGCTGTCGGGTTCCGACGACATCGCCATCGGCACTCCGATGGCCGGTCGCGGTGAGGCCGTACTCGACGATCTGATCGGTATGTTCGTCAACACGCTGGTGTTCCGCACCCAGGTCGACGCCGGGGCCGGCTTCACCGAACTGCTGGGACGTCAGCGCGATATCGACATCCAGGCCTTCGCCAACGCCGACGTGCCGTTCGAGCGGCTGGTCGAGGTGCTCAACCCGGTGCGCTCTACCGCGCGGCATCCGCTGTTCCAGGTGGGCCTGTCGTTCCAGAACCTGGCCCAGGCCACGCTGGAACTGCCGGGCCTGCGGGTCAGCGGACTGGACTTCGACACCCAGCTCTCGCAGTTCGACCTGCACCTGATCGCCACCGACCGCTACAGCGACACTGGTGCGCCCGAGGGCATCACCGGATTCTTCACCTACGCGACCGACCTGTTCGACCACGAGACGGTGGCGGGCTTCGTGGATCGCTTCGTGCGGATGCTGGGCGCGATCGTGGCCGCACCGCGCACCGCGGTCGGCGATATCGATCTGCTCGACGCCGCCGAACGCGATGCGCTGGTCTCCGCCCGCAATGCCACCGATCACCCGGTGGACCGGTCGGCGACGCTGGCCTCGCTGCTGGACGCGACGGTCGACACCCACTCCGAGCGGGACGCACTGGTCGGCGCCGACGGCACCCGGGTGACCTACGCCGAACTCGACCGCCGGGTCAATCTGCTGGCCCGCCACCTGATTTCGCTCGGTGTCGGTCCGGAGTCACGGGTCGCGCTGGCGATGCGCCGCTCGGTCGATCTGGTGGTCGCCATGTACGCGGTGACGGTGGCCGGCGGCGCCTATGTGCCGGTGGACCCGGATCAGCCGGCCGAACGTACCGGCTACATCCTCGACACCGCCGATGTGGTGTGTGTGCTCACCGACGCCGATGCCGCGTTCGAGACCGATGTCGCACCGGTGGTCCGCGTCGACGATCTCGACACCACCGGTGACGATTCGCCGATCGAGGACGCCGAGCGGGTCGCGCCGCTGCTGCCGCAGCACACCGCCTACGTCATCTTCACCTCCGGTTCCACCGGGCGGCCGAAGGGTGTCGCGGTCCCGCACGCCGCGGTGGTCAACCAATTGCTGTGGAAGACCGCCGAATTCGGCCTGGGCGCCGAGGATTCGGTGCTGCTGAAGACCGCGGCCACCTTCGACCTGTCGGTCTGGGAGTTCTGGTCCGCGGCCGTCTCCGGCGGGCGTCTGGTGATCGCGGCTCCGGACGGCCACCGCGATCCGGCCTACCTCAACGAGCTGATGGCCCGCGAGGCGGTCACCACGCTGCATGTGGTGCCCTCGATGCTGGACGCATTGCTCACCGAATCCGATGGGACGCTGACGAATTCGCTGCGTCGCGTGCTCGCCATCGGTGAGGCGCTGCCGGGTGCGACCGCGCAGCGGTTCCGCCGCGACAACGCCGGTGAACTGTTCAACCTGTACGGCCCGACCGAGGCCGCGGTCTCGATCACCAGCCACCGCGTCACCGCGCACGAACAGCAGTCGGTGTCGATCGGTGCGCCGGAGTGGAACAGCCGGGTCTACGTGCTGGATTCGCGTCTGCACCCGGTTCCGGACGGCGTCGCCGGTGAGCTGTATCTGGCCGGTGCGCAGCTGGCCCGCGGCTACTTCGCGCGGCCGGATCTGACCGCCGACCGGTTCGTGGCCAACCCCTTCGAGCCCGGCACCCGGATGTACCGCACCGGTGACCTGGTGAGCTGGAATGCGCGGGGCGAGCTGGACTATCAGGGCCGCACCGACTTCCAGGTCAAGATCCGCGGCTTCCGCATCGAACTCGGCGAGATCGAGTCGGCGCTGCTCGGCCTGGACGAGATCGCGCAGGTCGCGGTGCTCGCCAAGTCGGATCCGCGCATCGGCGACCGGCTGGTCGCCTATCTGGTCCCGGCCGGCGCGAGCCTCGACATCGACGCGGTGAAGTCGGCGCTGAACGCGGCGTTGCCGTCGTACATGGTGCCCTCGGCGTTCGTCGAACTGGACGCGTTGCCGCTGAACATCAACGGCAAACTCGACCGGCGCGCGCTGCCCGAACCGGAATTCGAGACCACCGCCTTCCGGGCGCCCTCGACACCGATCGAAGAGGCGGTCGCCTCGGTGTACACCGACGTACTGTCGGTCGAGCGGGTCGGCGCCGACGACGACTTCTTCGCCCTCGGCGGTAATTCGCTGCTGGCCACCCAGGTCGCCGCGCGCCTCGGTGCGCTGCTCGACACCCGGGTGCCGGTGCGGGCGCTGTTCGAAGCCTCGACGGTGGCCGGGCTGGCCGCCAAGGTCGAACAGCAGGCCGGTGCCGGTGGCCGGCCGCCGCTGACCGCGGGACCGCGCCCCGAGCACATCCCGCTGTCGCTGGCGCAGAACCGCATGTGGTTCCTCAACCAGTTCGACACCACCTCGTCGGTGGACAACATCCCGGTGGCGATCCGGCTCTCCGGTGCGCTCGACGTGTCCGCGCTGCGGGATGCGGTCGCCGATCTGATCGCACGCCACGAGATCCTGCGCACGGTCTACCCCGAGACCGATGCCGGTCCGGTGCAGCGGGTGCTGTCGCCGGCCGAGGTGGCGATCGATCTCGAACCGGTGCGGATCGACGAATCCGGCGTGGTCGAGGCCGTCGCCGCCGCGGTGACGACCGGTTTCGACGTGACCGCGCAGATTCCGTTCCACATCCGGCTGTTCCAGGTCACCGACACCGACTTCGTGCTGGTCTTCGTCGCGCACCACATCGCGGCCGACGGCTGGTCGATGGGCCCGCTGACCCGGGATCTGATGGTGGCCTACGCCTCGCGCGCCGAGGGCGCGGCACCGGCATGGGCGCCGCTGCCGGTGCAGTACGCCGATTTCAGCATCTGGCAGCGCGATCTGCTCGGCTCCGAGGACGATCCGGAGAGCCTGCTCAGCGCCCAGGCCGACTACTGGCGGCAGGCGCTGGCCGGGATTCCGGACGAGCTGAACCTGCCCGCCGACCGCCCGCGGCCGACCGTGCAGTCGTTCCAGGGCGGACGGGTGCTGTTCCCGATCGGCAACGAGCTGTACGACGGGTTGCAGCGCACCGCCCGCGACCAGAACGCGACGCTGTTCATGGTCGTGCACACCGCGCTCGCGCTGTTCCTGGCGCGGATGTCGGGTACCGACGACATCGCGATCGGCACCCCGATCGCGGGCCGCGGCGAGGCCGAACTCGACGATCTGATCGGCATGTTCGTCAACACGCTGGTGCTGCGGACCCACGTGCGCGGCGAGCTGACCTTCGGTGAGCTGCTGAGCCACGCCAAGGATGCGGACCTGCAGGCCTTCGCGCATGCCGACATTCCGTTCGAGCGGCTGGTCGAACTGCTCAATCCGGAACGCTCCACCGCGCGGCATCCGCTGTTCCAGGTGGCGCTGTCGTTCGAGAACCTGCCCGAGAGCACGTTCGAACTGCCCGGATTGCATGTCTCGGCACTGGATTTCGACGTCGACACCGCGAAATTCGACCTGTCGCTGACGGTTCGGGAATCCGACGACGGCCGCAACGGCATGTACGCCGAATTCTCCTATGCGCGTGATCTTTTCGACGAGGCCACGGTGGAGGTGTTCGCGCAGCGGTTCACCCGTCTGCTCGAGGCGATCGTCTCCCAGCCGCAGACCGCGGTCGGCGATCTGTCGCTGCTGTCCGCCGAGGAATACGAGCTGCTCACCCACGTCCACGGCGACCAGGTGATGGCGACCGGCCTGCTGCCGGATCTGATGAGCCACGGCGTCCGGCTCGGCCGGGATCGAATCGCGGTGCGCTACAACGGCGAATCGATCACCTACGGTGAACTCGACGACCGGTCCTCGCGCCTGGCGCGGGTGCTGATCGAACGCGGTGTCGGACCCGAGCAACTGGTCGCGGTCTCGTTCCCGCGGTCCTACGAGATGGTGCTGGCCGTCCTGGCCGTCACCAAGGCCGGTGGCGCGCACGTGCCGGTGGATCCGAACTACCCCGAGGATCGGGTGCGTCACATGCTCACCGATTCCGGTGCGCTGCTGGGTATCACCGGTTCGGCGTACGTCGGAGACCTGCCCGGCGACGTGGAATGGCTGATCCTCGACGATCCGGCGACCGACGAGCTGTGCGCCGCGCAGCCGGCGGCGCCGGTGACCGATGCCGACCGGCGCGCCCCACTGCAGATGGCGCACCCCGCGTACGTCATCTACACCTCGGGTTCGACCGGTAAGCCCAAGGGCGTCACGGTGACCCATGCCGGTCTCGGCGGCCTGGCCGATGTGGCGACGAGCCTGTACGGCCTGGAGCCGCAGCATCGGTTCCTGCACATCTGCTCGCCCAGCTTCGACCCGTCGGTGCTGGAGTGGGTGTGCGCGTTCTACATCGGCGCCACCCTGGTGATCACGCCCTCGCACATCATCGGTGGCCCGGAACTGGCGGAACTGCTGCGCACCGAGCAGGTCACCCACACCATCATCACGCCCGCGGTGCTGGGGACGATGGATCCGGCCGACCAGGAGCAGTTGCTGGTGACGTCGGTCGGTGGCGATGTGACCACGCCGGAACTGCTGGCCAAGTGGCAGCCGGGGCGCAAGTACTTCAACGCCTACGGTCCGACCGAGACGACGATCATCTCCTCGTACGCGCGGTTGTTCCCCGGTGACCACATCACCATCGGCACCCCGGTGCACGGCATGTCGGCGCTGGTGCTCGACGCCCGGATGAACCCGGTGCCGCCGGGTGTGGCCGGTGAGCTGTTCCTGTCCGGTGGTGCGGTGGCCCGCGGCTACCAGCATCGGCCGGGGCTGACCGCGGAGCGGTTCGTCGCCAACCCGTGGGGTGCGCCCGGAACTCGCATGTACCGCACGGGTGACGTGGTGCGCTGGTACGCGGAACCGGATGTGCGCGGTGGCAACATCGCCCGCCCGGAGGTGCCGTGGGAGCTCGACTACGTCGGCCGCACCGACTTCCAGGTGAAGATCCGCGGCTTCCGCATCGAACTCGGTGAGATCGACGCGGTGCTCGGCCGGCATCCGGATGTCGAATTCGCGATCACCCTCGGACGCGAAACCGCCGCCGGTGCGACGATTCTGGTGTCCTACGTGCTCGGTGTGCCGGGGCGCGCGGTCGATCCCGCGGCGGTCACCGACCATGTGGCCGCGGTGCTGCCGCCGCATATGGTGCCCTCGGCGATCGTGGTCCTGGACGAGATTCCGCTGACTCCGGTCGGCAAACTCGACCGCAAGGCGCTGCCCGAACCCCAGCTCGCGCCGCGCGAGTTCCGGGCGCCGACCAGTGCGCTCGAGGCGACCATCGCCGAGGTGTTCGCCGAGGTGCTGGGCGTCGATCAGGTCGGGCTCGACGATTCGTTCTTCGCGCTCGGCGGTGACTCGATCCTGTCGATCCAGCTGGTCTCGCGGGCCAAGGCGCGCGGTGTGTTGTTCACACCGCGGCAGGTCTTCGAGCGGCGCAGCGTCGCCGCGCTGGCGGAGATCGCCACCCGCGCGGGTGAGACCGAGCAGCAGGTGCTGGCCGAACTGCCCGGCGGCGGTGTCGGCGAGATCCCGCTGACGCCGATCATGGCCTCGATCCTCGGCACCGGCTCGTCGTATCAGCGGTTCTCGCAGGCCATGGCGCTGCGACTGCCCGACGACACCGACCGGGAGACCCTGGTCGCGACCGTCGCCGCGGTCGTCGATCACCACGATGTGCTGCGCACCCGACTGCGGCGCAACGAATCCGCCGCCGTGGACGCCACGGACGGCTGGACGTTCGAGGCGCTGGAGCAGGGCGCGATCGATGTCGACGCCCTGGTGCGTCGGGTCGAGTTGCCCGGCGACATCTCGGAGGCGGAACTGTCGCGCCGGGCAAGCGCCGAATACGACGCCGCGCTGGGTCGTCTCGATCCGGCGAACGCGGTGATGACGCAGTTCCTCTGGTTCGCCTTCACCGGTGCGGAAGACGACGCCGCGCCGCGTCGCCGGGACGTGCTCGTGATCGTCGCCCACCACTTCGTGGTCGACGGCGTGTCGTGGCGCATCCTGATCCCGGATCTCGCGGTGGCCTGGTCGCAGCTGCGGTCCGATCAGGCCGTGACGCTGCCGGCGAACGGCACCTCCATGCGCCGCTGGGCGCACGCCCTGGTCGACGCCGCGGCTACGCGGACCGCGGAACTGCCGTTCTGGCAGCAGATTTCGGCGGCCGAGGATCCGGTGTTGGGTGAGCGGGCGTTCGACCCGGCGGTCGACACCTTCGCCACCGTCGATCGCGTCGAGGTGCTGCTCCCGGCCGAGGTGACGGATGCGGTGCTGACCGGTGTGCCGGACAAGTACCGGGCCGGCGTCAACGACGGCCTGCTGTCGGCGCTCGCGCTGGCGGTGAGCACGTGGCGCGGGGAATCCGCGGGCGGTGCCGCGCTGGTGAAGCTCGAGGGCCACGGCCGCGAGGAGAGCGTGGTTCCGGGCGCCGACCTGTCACGCACGGTCGGCTGGTTCACCAGTGCCTATCCGGTGCGGCTGGATCTGGGCCACGCCGATGTGGCGGCCGCGCTGCGCGGTGGAAAAGCGCTGGGCGACATCGTGAAATCGGTGAAGGAGCAGCTGCTCGCGGTGCCGGACAAGGGCATCGGATACGGCCTGCTGCGCTACCTGAATGCCGCGACCGCGGCCGAACTGGCCACCGGCACCGCACCCCAGATCAGCTTCAACTATCTGGGCCGCGCGGATACCGGTGCGGGTGCCGAGACGAGCGAAACCGCCTCGGGCCCGGTCGGTTTCGACTGGGCGCCGGTGGCGGACCTGGGACAGCTGGATGCCGACATGGATCCGGATATGCCCGCCAACGCCGCGATCGACATCAACGCGATCGTCACCGACGGGCCCGAGGGCGCGCAGCTGTCCGCCTCCTTCGCATTCCCGACCGGGCTGTTCGGCAAGCAGCGCGTGCAGGAGTTCGCGGATCTGTGGGTGGCGGCGCTGACCGCGCTCGCCGACCACGTCCAGCAGCCGGAAGCGGGCGGTCTGACGCCGTCCGATCTGCCGCTGGTCGAGGTCGCGCAGTCCGAGATCGACGAGTGGGAGCAGCAGGATCCGGGTCTGTCGGATGTCTGGCCGCTCTCGCCGCTGCAGTCGGGTCTGCTGTTCCACGCGATGATGACGCAGCAGACCGTGGACGTCTACACCATGCAGGCCGTGGTGGATCTGGGCGGCGTGGTCGACGAGGACCGGCTGCGGGCGGCCGGTCAGGCCATCCTGGACCGCTACCCGAATCTGCGTGCCTCCTTCGTCACCGATGCCGGTGGCCGGGCGGTTCAGCTGATCTCGGATCGGGTCGAGGTGCCGTGGCGGACCGTCGATCTGACGGATCTGGCGCAGCCGCAGCGGATTCCGGAGTTGAAGCGCCTGCTCGAAGAGGATCGGGCGACGCACTTCGACATGTCGCGGGGACCGCTGCTGCGGTTCACGCTGTATCGGACCGACGCCGAGACGTTCCATCTGGCCATCACGACCCACCACATCCTGGTGGACGGCTGGTCGATGCCGCTGCTGATGCGGGATCTGCTGGTGCTCTACGCGGTGCGCGGTGATACCGCCGCGCTGCCGCGGGTGTCCTCGTACCGGAACTTCCTGAGCTGGCTGGCCGGGCGCGACCGCGAGGAATCGCTGCGCACCTGGTCGCGGGCACTGGCCGGCGCGGACGAGCCGACCCAGCTCGCACCCCCCGCGCGCGGGCCCGAGCACTACGAGATCGAGAAGTTCGTCGCCGAGGTCGACGAGGACCGCACGCGCCGGATCACCAAGTACGCCGCCGAGGTCGGGGTCACGGTGAACACGCTGGTGCAGGCCGCGTGGGGCATTCTGCTCGGCCGGCTCACCGGCCGCGACGACGTGGTGTTCGGCGCGACGGTCTCCGGCCGCCCGCCGGAGCTGACCGGAGTGGAATCGATGGTCGGCCTGTTCATCAACACGCTGCCCGTGCGAGTCGGTGTGGACGACCGCCTGCCGGTCGGTGAGCTGCTGCAGCGCCTGCAGCGCGATCAGGCCGATCTGCTCGACCACCACTACGTCGGCCTCACCGATATCCAGCGGATCGCCGGTGCCGGAGCACAATTCGACACGCTGCTGGTGTTCGAGTCGTATCCGATGGATACCGACGCGATCGCCGCGGCGAGCTCGATCGACGGCATGTCGGTGACCGGTGTCGGCACCAACGACGCGACCCACTACCCGCTGACGCTGCTGGTGACCGCCGAATCGACGATCGAGGTGACCTGGAAGTACCTCACCAGTCGGTTCACCGCCGAGGAGGTGCACACGCTCGCCGAGCGACTGGGCCGGGTGCTGGACGCGCTGATCGGCGATCCGACGGCCGCGGTCGGCGATATCGACATCCTCGACGCCGAGGAGCGAGCGCGCATCCTCGCCGGCGCCGCGGTGACCGCCGAACCGGTCGCCGAGCCCGGCCGGGTCGGCAGCCGTACGGTCGCCAAGGCCCTCGGCGATGTGGTCGAGGAGGATCCGCAGGCTCCCGCGCTGTTGTCCGGCGACGCCGAAATCGCCTATCACGAGGTGGATTCGCGGTCGTCGAAGCTGGCCCGGGTACTGATCGGGCGCGGTGTCGGTCCCGGTGACATCGTCGCGGTGGCGCTGCCGCATTCGGTGGATGCCGTGGTGGCGCTGTGGGCGATCCAGAAGGCCGGTGCCGCGGCGCTGTTCGCCGACGGCCTGTCCTTCGGTGACATCGTCGCCGCGGGCGCCGGCTGGGGTATCGCGCTGGAACCGGCGGCCAAGTCGGTGCGCTGGCTGGTCCCGACCGATCCGAAGGTACGCGCGGAAATCGATGCGGCGCAGGCACATCCGGTGTCCTACGCCGACCGCGTCCGGGTCCTGCAGGACGACCATCCGGCCTTCGTGGTCCGGGCGGCCGACGGCACTCTGCGCACGCTGACCCAGGAGCAGGCCCTCGAGCACGCCGACGCCCTGCGCGCCGAGCACGAGATCGACTACGAGTCGACCACGTACACCACGGCGACGGCGGGCCCGGCAGCACTGGCGGAATTCCTGACCTCCGCCACCGCGGGCGCCCTCTCCGTCCTGCCCACCGGCGATATCGCCGGCGACCTGGCCGAGGGCGAGGTCAGCCACTGGTTCACCGTGCCGGGCGAGGCGACCGATGCCGCCGACGGCGAGGTACGGGTGATCGAGGTGGAGTGATCGAGGCCGGTGCACGGGGTGCGGCTGCTCTCCGGCACCGGCTTTTCGCCTACCGGTCCGATAGACTCGTCACGCATCCTGAGGAAGCATTCGCCCAGATCACAGAGTGGAGGTGGTTCCGTGGCTATGCCGGCACCTGATGCAGCGTCGATGCTGCAGCCGATGACGGATCGATGGACCTCCGCCGATCTTGCCCACCTGCCCGAAAACGGAATCCGCTATGAGGTGCTGAATGGCCAGCTCATCGTGGATGCTGCCCCGAAACCGCGGCATCAAGTGGTGATGCAGTGGCTCCTCGTGGAACTACTGACCAAGGCGCCGAAAGATGTCTGGGTGATGTCCGGAGTAGGGGTCCTCGTCGGTGATGACGAGCCGATACCCGATCTGATCGTCGGTACGGGAACTCGGCCGATGGATGATCGTGGCGTGCCCGTACAGCAGGTTCTGCTCGCAGTAGAGATCGTTTCCGGATCCACGACCCTGCAAGATCGCATGGCCAAGCCCGCGTTCTATGCGGATGCCGGTATTCCCAACTATTGGCGGGTAGAGATCAACTCGTTCAAGGGGCGCCTTCCCGGCGAAGACCTCCCGGTCCTGTTCGCCTACGCCCTGGGGGAAGACCGCGCATACGAACTAGTTCAACGGGCTGCGGCGGGCGCTGAGGTCACTCTGCACGCGCCATTCGAATTTGCCGTCGACCCGGCAACTTTGCTTCGTTGACGGATCGAAGCGGGGCCACGACCTATGGTGACCTCTGTCTGCATCTTTACGGCTGAGGCGGGCGGTGCCTGCATAAGGACGCGGGTGCGTCACCCGTGGAGGAGGGGATATGCAAGCCGATGTCACGCCTGCGCTGCAATTGAGCGGGTTGTACAAGCGATTCGGTGGGCCGTGGGTGGTCGACGGGGTGAGCGTGGTGGTGCCGCCCGGGTCGTTCTTCGGGCTGGTGGGGCCCAACGGCGCCGGTAAGACCACTACGTTGTCGATGGCGGTCGGGTTGTTGCGGCCGGATGCGGGGCAGGCGCACATCTTCGGCGCCGATGTGTGGGCGGATCCGGTGCGGGCCAAGACGATCGTCGGGGTGCTGCCGGACGGACTTGCCGTGCCGGAGCGGCTCACCGGACGCGAATTGCTCACCTACACCGGGCTTTTGCGCGGTCTGCCGCCCGAGACGGTGGCCGAGCGCGCGCAGGAGTTGCTCTCGGTGCTGGAGCTGATCGAGGCGGAACACACTCTGGTCGTGGACTATTCGGCCGGAATGCGCAAGAAGATCGGGCTCGCCACCGCGCTGTTGCACGGGCCCAAGCTGCTGGTGCTCGACGAACCGTTCGAGGCGGTGGATCCGGTGTCGGCCAGTACTATTCGCACGATTCTGCAGCGGTTCGTCACCGCCGGCGGATCGGTGGTGCTGTCCAGTCATGTGATGGCGCTGGTGGAGAATCTGTGCGATCACCTCGCGGTCATCGACAAGGGGCGGGTGGTCGCCGCCGGATCGGTCGCCGAGGTGCGCGGCGAGGGCAGTCTCGAGGAGGCGTTCGTCCGGCTGGTCGGCGGTCGTATCGGCGGAGATGAGGGGCTGTCGTGGTTGGCGTCCTGATCCGGATGCGCTGGCGGCTGACCGCCCGCGCGATGACCGGCGGCCGGGCCGCGGTCGGCTTCTGGATCGGACTGCTCTTCGGCCTCGTCGCGGCCGCAGGCACGGCCGTGCTGATGGCCACCGCCGGGCACGGCTGGGAGCCGCGGGCCGCGATCAATGTGGCCGCCACCCTGTACGCGGTGTGGACCCTCGGCTGGCTGGCCGGCCCGATCCTCACCGGCAGCAGCGACGAAACCCTGCAGCCCGAACATTTCCGGCTGCTGCCGCTGACCTATCGCCAGCTGTCGGTCGGGCTCGCGGCGGTGGTCTTCACCGGCCCGGCCGGTGCGGTGAATCTGATCGCCTTCGCCGGTCTGGTCGCCATCGGCATCCAATTGGGCGTCGTACCAACGGTGTTCGCCGTCCTCGGCATGTGCCTGCAACTCGTCTTCGTGGTGCTGTTGTCCCGCGCTCTACTCGCGTGGATCGGTGCCGCGATGCGGTCGCGACGCGGTCGCGATCTGGGGGTGGTCCTCGCCGCTCTGACCGGACTCGCCTATTACCCGCTGCAACTATTGCTGTCGTATCTGGGTCCACGCCTCGAGCATGTGTCGCCCGCCCTGGGCGCGACCTTGCGTGTCCTGCCCTCGGGGTGGGCGCCCTATGCGGTGCAGGCCGCCGAGGACGGCCACTGGTGGCTCGGGGTGGCGGCACTGGCCGGACTCGCCGCGCTGTCGGCGCTGCTGTGGCAGGCCTGGGCGGTGCTGCTGCGCCGACGCCTCACCACGACGGCGGCTGCGGCCGGACCCGTTCGCGCACAGGCGGGTTCGGACCGGCTGGAGCGGATGATCCGCCCGACTCCCGTCGGCGCGGTGGTACTGAAGGAGTTGCGCACGTGGTGGCGCGACGGCCGGCGGCGCGCGGCACTGCTGCCGCTGATGCTCATCGGTGTGGTGCTGCCGATCTTCCTCGGCCTGCAGAACGGCGGCGCCAGTGTGCCTTTCGCGGGCGTATTCGTGGTGTGGCTGGCCACGATGGCCAGCGCGAACATGTATGCCTTCGACGGCACCGCCCTCTGGCACACCCTGGTGATTCCGGGTGCGGTGCGCGCCGACGTCCGCGGCCGCATGATCGCCTGGCTCCTGGTGGTCGGTCCCCTCGCCGTGGCGCTCACACTCATCCTCCCAGGTGCGGTCGGACGCCCGCAGATGTATCCGTGGGCGGTATCGACGCTGCCGGTGGTCGTGGGCGTCGGCGTGGCGGCGTCGATGTTCCTGTCGGTCTACGCCGCGTATCCGCTTCCGCAGCAACGCGGTAACCCCTTCGCCGGTAATTCCGGGAATCCGGGATGTGCACGGGCGCTGGTCCAGTTGGCGGTCGGCTTCGGTCAGCTCGTGGTGAACCTGCCGGTGCTCGGCCTGCTCGCGTTGGGCGCCTATCTCCACAACGCGCTCGTGCAATGGTCGGCGCTGCCGGTCGGAATCGTCCTGGGTGTCGGCGCCGCACTGCTCGGCGCACAGATGGTCACCCGCCGCGTCGAAACCCGCGGGCCCGAACTGCTGGCCGAGGTGAAACCCCGCTGAACTCCTCCGGGAGATTCGCCGGAATCTGACGATATCGGCCGCGCCCCTGACCCTTCCGGCCGTCGGCATCGACCACCCCCGATTTCCGGCGTTCCATTCCAGCAGGCCGCAAGCGCGACCGGATGCTCACGCTGGAAGGAACGATGATGACCGAGTACGTGACACTCGAACACGGACGGCTGGCCTGCGATGTGGTCGGGGACGGACCGCTGGTGGTGCTCTCGCACGGCATGGGCACCGTGCGCCAGGACTTCCGTCTTCTGGTCGGGCCGCTGGCCGCCGCGGGATACCGGGTGGTCAACGTGGATATGCGGGGCCACGGCGAATCCAGTGCGGATTGGCCGTCGGTGACCGGGAAGGCGGCCATCAGCCGCGCCGATGTGGCGGAGGATCTGCTGGGTGTGATCCGGCACTTCGGCGGCCCGGCGATCGTCGTCGGGCACTCGCTGTCGGGCGGCTCGGCCACCATCGCCGCGGCCCGGGCTCCGGAACTGGTGAGCGGGATCGTCGAGATCGGCCCGTTCACCCGCACCCAGCGGCTGCACGTCGGCGCTCTGCTCGTCAGCCGCCGATACCGTCGGGGCATGGTTCGCCTCGCCCTCACCACGATGCTGCGATCGATGCGGTGGTGGCGGCGCTATCTGGACGTCGCGTATCCGACCAGGCCCGCCGACTACGACCACTACCTCGCCGACCTGGAGAGCATGCTGCGGCGGTCCGGCCGGTGGGCGGAATTCATGAAGACCGGACGGACCACTCCCGCGGACGCGCATGCCCGACTGGCGGACGTCCGCTGTCCCGCACTGGTGATCATGGGTTCGGCCGATCCGGATTTCGCCGATCCCGAGGCCGAGGCGCATGCTGTCGTGGCCGCGCTGCCGGACGGGGTGGGCCGCGTCGAGATGATCGAGAACGGTGGACACTACCCGCACGCGCAGTCGCCGGATGATGTCGCGGCAGTGATCATTCCGTTTCTCGGCCGGTGTGCGGGGCGGGGGGAGAGTGCCGAGGTCCGGCGCGCCGGGTGATGTGCGTACAGTGGTGCGCTCCTGCCGGATGCCCGGGGGAGTCGGGCGCGCCCCGCCACGGTCGGCCATCGCCCATGGCGACCGCTCGTCCCGGCTGCGATGATGACGAAATGCCCGCGCCGCGCACCGTCGTCTTCGTCGTCTACGAAGGCATGCAGCTGGTCGAATTGGCCGGGCCGATGGATGTTTTCGGGGCCGTCAACACGATGGGCGGGGAGACCGCCTACCGCCTCGTCTCGGCCTCGCCGCACGGCCGGTCGATCGAGGCCGACGGCGGCCTGACCGGGCCTGCTCGACGGTTACCGGGCCACGACCCACTGGGGTTCGGCGGATCTCCTGGCCCGCTCGTACCCTCGCGTCGTCGTCGAGCCCGACCGCATCTACGTGCACGACCGCAACCGCTGGACCTCGGCGGGCGTCTCCGCCGGCATCGATCTCGCGCTGGCGCTCGTGGAGGACGACCACGGCCGCGAAATGGCCCAGCAGGTCGCCCGCGCCTTCCGCGCCGAAACCGGAAGTACCCCAGCGGCATTCGTTGCGGAGCTGCGCCTGGAAGCGGCCCGGCGCCTGCTGGAGTCCTCCGAACTCACTGTCACCGCCATCGCCCGCGTGGTCGGTTACCGCCACGGCGAAACCCTGCACCGAGCCTTCGTCCGCCGCCTCGCCACCACGCCCGAGGCCTATCGCCGGCAATACGCCGAGGCCGGCCTCGGCACCGTTGCGGCAGAGCCGGCCGTCAGCGCAGACCGGGAATCCGCATCGTCTCCGCCATGACGCGGGCGCCCTCGTCGTTGAGGTGCAGTCCGTCGCCGCTGTCGAGATCCGGGCGGATGAAGTCGGGCCGCTCCGGATCCGCCACGGCGGCAGCCACATCGAAGATGGCGTCGAGAACCGTTGTGGTCCGCAGCCATTCGTTGACGACGACGCGCACCGGCAGCGCGGGATCCACGTTCACCTCCGGATAGATCACCCCGGCGAAGGGCCCGATCGTGTTGGCGTAGATCGGCAGTCCGGCGGCGTGTGCCCGCGCGGCGAGTTCGGTGTAGCCGGCGATCAGATCGTCGGCCGGGGCCACCTCGCCCAGTCCGAGATCGTTGATACCGAGATTGACCACCACGTGCGTGACGCCCGGCACCGCGAGCACATCGCGGTCGAACCGGGCCAGCGCGTGTTCGCCGACTTCGTCGGTGAGCAACTGGTTGCCGCCGATGCCCTGATTGACCACCCAGCCGCGGGTCAGCAGCGAATTCAGCGCGTCGACCGATCGGCGATTCGCGCCGACCGTGGTGCCGGCGCCGTCGAACCAGGAGTCACCGAATGCCACCAGCACGGGAGTGTCGGCGTCGGCGAGCACATCGACGCCCGTCACGAAGAAGCGCGAGGCGACCTCCTCGACCTCGGACAGATCCGGATCGGCGGTGTGGTCACCGGCGACCACGGCGGTGATCTCCATCGGCTGATGGGAGAAGGTCGCGAGTCCGGTCGGCCCCGGCAGATACAGGCTCAGCAGGAGATCGTCACCGCCGTGCACCGCGAGATCGACGGCGTCGCTGACGATTTCGCCACCCGCCGGGATGCGCACCCGGTCGGCTCCGTCGAAACGCAACACGGTATCGGTTTCGGCCACAGCCGTGAACCCGGTCTTGCGCAAGGCGATTCGAGCGGCACCGATCTCGAGCGCGTCGCGTCCGTACCGATTGCTCAATCGCACCCGGAGCTGCCGCCCGCCGCCGGCCATGTGCAGCACCTGGCGCACGGTCCGATCGGTGAACCCCCGAGGTTCGGTCAGCTGGAACTGCTCGTAGGGGCTGATGATCGCGGAGCGGAATCCGGCGAGCCAGGTGCTGGTCATGACATCTCCATTTAGTTGCTGTGAGGAATATCCCCGCAGCAATAATATGGAAGATATTCCTCATGTCAACTATCCGCACAACAACTGTGCGTTAGGCTGACCCCATGGAGCACACGCACGACGCCGACCTCTTCGACGACCCGCGCCTCTCCGACATCGGGATGCTGTTCGAGGCGACGAGCGGCATCCGCCGCAAACTCGAACCGACCTGGTCGGCGAACGGGCTGTCGGTGCTGGACTTCACGGCGCTCATGCGGCTGAGCCGCTCGCCCGGCCGCCGGCTGCGGATGACCGATCTGGCCGATCAGGCCCAGTTGTCGACCAGTGGCGTCACCCGTCTGGTGGATCGGCTCGAGCGCAACGGATTCGCCCGTCGCCAATCCGATCCGAACGATCGCCGCAGCTCCTATGCCGCCCTCACCGCCGCCGGTGCGACGCGCCTGGCGAAGGTACTGCCGGACTATCTCGAGATCCTCGACACCTGGTTCTACGGTCAGCTCACCCCGGAGCAGTGCGAGGCGCTGATCAGCGGCCTCCGCATCATCCGCGACGCCACCTTCCCCGAGGCGGGCCGGCTCTCCGACTGATCCGGTGCGGGGGTAGCCGAATGCTCGCGTTCACCGCACGGTCCGGTATCGCCCGGTCCCTATTGCCGAGATTCGCCTGGTTCGGCTCGTAGACTCGACCGATACGAGTTACTTCCCAGCGACATCGGTCGACGACGGGAGCGGCGCATGGCTGATCACGTTCGAACAGACGCTGAGCTCGGTTCGCCACCCACCGGTGCCAGACGGTGGTACGCCCTCGCGGTCCTCGCGCTGGGGCTCGGGATGGTGACGCTGGACGGCACGGTCGTCGGTGTCTCACTGCCGGCGATCATCGGTGATCTGGGACTCGATTTCACCCAGGCGCAGTGGGTTTTCTGCGTGTACTCGGTGGTGCTCGCGGCCCTGCTGATCACCGTCGGCCGGATCGGTGACCGCTTCGGCCGCCGCGCCCTCTTCGCGCTCGGAGTGCTGATCTTCGTCGGTGGCAGCCTGTTGTCCGCCTCCGCCGATTCGGCGAGCCCGCTCATCTGGGGACGGCTCGTACAGGGCATCGGCGGTGCGGCGGTCGTGGCGGGATCCCTGGGCTCGGTAGCCGCGATGTTCCACGGCCGGGCCCGCGTGATCGCCTTCACCGCGTGGGTCGTCGCCCCGGCCGCCGCGGCGGTCGTCGGCGCGGCCCTCGGCGGGTGGTTCGTCGACTCCTTCACCTGGCCGTGGATCTTCCTGATCAACGTCCCGATCGCGGTGGTCGTACTGATCGGGACCGTGCTCGTGCCCGAAACCCGCATCGGCGCCGCGGCCACCGGACCGGATGTGGACGGATGGCTGCTCAGTACCGCCGGGTTCGCGCTGGTGATCTTCGCCCTCATCGAGGGGCAGCGCTACGGCTGGCTGCGGCCGCGGCGGGAGTTCACCGTGTTCGGCGTGACCTGGTCGACCCAATCGGCGAGCTCGCCCATACCCTTCGTACTCGGCGTCGGGGTCCTGCTGCTGGTGCTGTTCGTCTTCTGGGAACGACATCGGGTGAAGGTGGAACATGCTGCGCTGGTGGACTTCTCGCAGCTGCGCGATCCCCGGCACTGGGGTGACGGCGCGGCCCTGCTGATCGCGGCGGCACAGTTCGGAGTGCTCTTCGTGCTGCCGCTGTACCTGGTGAACTGTCTCGGGTTGTCTACGCTGCGAACGGGTTCGATTCTGGTGGTGCTGACCGGATGCGCGCTCATTTCGGCGGTCCTGACCGCCGGGCCACTGCGAACGGTACCTCCGCTGTGGCTGATACGGATCGGCCTGGCGATCGCGTTGCTCGCGATGGCGGTGACCGCGCTGGCGTTGACCTCGACGATTCCGGCGTGGGTGCCGACCGTGCTACTGGCCTGCTACGGAGTCGGTCTCGGGCTGGCCGCCGCCCCGCTCACGGCGAGCATGCGCACCGGCGCGGGCGCCATGGCATCGGATCCGGGATCGATCACCGCGGCCACGGCCCGGCCCGCCGGTGCCGCGCTGGGTGTGGCGGTTCTCGGCAGTACCCTCTCGATCGGTCTCGGCCATTTCCTGCCCGACCGGTTGAGCTACGTCCCGGGCCTGGCCACGCGCGCCGCCGGCGCGGTGGGTGCGGCCACCCGCGATTCGGCGGGCGGTGCGATCGTCGGACTGCGTGCGCAGCACGCACCGGCCGCCGTCACCGATGCGCTGGCCAACGGATTCGCCGACGCGACCCGCGTGGCCCTGCTCGGCGTCGCGGTCGTGCTGCTTCTGGCGTTCGTGGTGGCCACGCGCATCCCGTCCGACGCCGAACAGATCGAGGCCGAGCGGATCCAGGGCGAGCGGATCCAGGGCGAGCGGATCGATGGCGAACCGGGGTCCCGGTAGTAGTGCGCTTATTCCGGATGTGCGCTATGCCCTGCGGACGTCGAGCCGGCATCGACCCGCAGAGGGGGAAGGGGGTGCCAGGTCGCCGGCACCTGCCGCATGAGTAAGGCGCAGTCGAGCACCGCGCTGCCTGGCGGGAACCGGTCCCGGTCGTCGAAGACCGTGGACCGAACCGAGTGGATATCGACCGGCTCGACTTGCCATGCGTCCGTGTGGAGTTCGAGCCCATCCAGGCATCGACCGCTGTGCGTGGGCGAGAATCCGGCCGAGCCACGCCGAAAGAAGTCCGATGCCTGCGCCAGATCGGCGAACAGTTCGCTGCCCTGGAACCGCTCGGCGGTCCGGACGTCCACGCTCACGGAGACCGTCTTGTCCCGACTGGTGAAGGCCACATGCAGATCCTGCGCTGTCTCCCGCACGTCGAATCGCGCCGAACTGTGCTCACCCGGAAACAGCCGGCCACCGGCAAGTACATTGATCGCCGAACCGCTGTCGCGGCGCGGGATGTACACACCGGTCGAGAGTCCCTGCGGACCATCCCACTCGACAGCGATCCGATGCGCCGCGTTCTCGGTGCGCATCCCGACCCACCCGGGCAGCCAACTGGGGCGGAACTGTCCGAGGCGGACCAGGCAGATGCCGGCAACCGCGCGGCCGTCAACCAGTTGAGGGCGCATCGGTCGCGGCACCAAGCGCGCGGCGGCCTCGGGGTCGATTCGGTAGTTCACGAGAAGGCGCCGCTCGATGACGCTGGACATCCGCGGAGGTCTCATCAGGTTTCCCTGTTCTTCGTGGTTCGCAGTCTGCGCTGCCTGACGACGACCTGTTCCGGGCAGATCGCGCTGAGGAACCTGCCGACACATAACGCCAGTCGTTCCTCGACAAGCGAGTAGTAGATCCGATTGGCGACTCGTCGCTCTCGGACGAGCCCGGCTGCCTTGAGCACACCCAGATGCCGGGAGATCGAAGGACCGCTGATCGGAAACTTCGCGGCGATATCACCCGCGGTCAACTCGCCGGAGCGCAGATCCTCCAAGATCTGTCGGCGCGTGGAGTCGGCCAGCGCGCGGAACACTCCGGCTTCCTCTTCAGGCCCGAACTCGGTCATGTTTACAATTTAGCACCATAGCTAAATAGCGAACAAAGAAGGTATTCCAGCTGCCGGGGCACGGGATCACCCGTCGCCGTCACCAGTCGATCAGGTCGAGTTCGTGCAGGCGCCGGAAGACCAGCATCGAGCCGGGCGCGACATGCGGCATGGCCGCGTACTCGCCGACGGTGAAGTAGCGCAGTTCGGCGATCTCGCTCGTCGGCGTCGGTTCGCCGGTGAGATCCGCGGTGAAACAAGTCATGTGCAGCGCGGTGCCCGGCGTGTGCCCGTACGCCTCACATTCGAAGACACCCAGCTCGTCGTGGGCCGTCACGTCGACCCCCAGTTCTTCCCGCACCTCGCGGTACAGCGCCTGCACCGGTGATTCGCCGGGGTCGATCTTCCCGCCCGCCATATAGAACACCTCTTTGCCGGTCGACCGTGTTTGCAGCAGACGACGATTCCGGATGTGGGCGAGCGCGGCGGTGCGAATCATGGAGGGAGCCTTCACGATACGGTCGGTACGGGCGGGCGCGGAGCTCACTGGGCGGCCGGTGCGAGCTTCCAGTGTTCGTGCAGGGCCGAGGCGATCTCGGGCAGCAGGGTGACCGGTATCCGCTTCTCGCGCAGGATCCGGCGGATCTCGGCGACCTGTTCGCGCTTGCGATGTTCGTAGGCGTTGGACACCGGATGCCGCACCGGCGGAATACTGAGCAGAACCAGCTCGTCGTGCGGTTCGTCGCCGCCGGTCAGATCCAGTGCCAGCGACCAGCGGGCCCGCTCGTCGAGGGCGAACCGGCCCGCCACCACCCGATCCCACTCCAGCCGCGATTCGGCCCACGGGGTGCGCCGATAGATCGCGCGGTCGGTGAGAACGACGACATCGCGACCGAACAGCGCTACCAGCAGCGAGATACCCGCCACCGCCCCGGCCAGCAGCCCGGTGAAGATCCGGTTCACCCCGAACAGGAGCACCACGGCACCGCAGATCACCAGCACCGACAGCACGGCGAGCGCACTGTAGGTGAGGGTGCGGCGGCCGGTGACGACACCGGCCCGCACCGCACGCATCGGCCCGCGGGACCGGCGGGAGATGTCGGGTCCGGAAACCGGTGGGACGTCGTCGCTCATGGTGACACCTCGGAGATCGCTCGCGCCCGGCTCAGCCGCGCAGCGGGACCGCGGCCTCGGCGGTGTAGACCAGGAAGGTCAGGCTTTCCTGGAAGTACAGCTGCACGCTCTCCGCGTCGTGGGACAGGTAGCCGATCGACAGATCCTGACCCAGTTGCAGATCGAAGTCGCCGCCGCGGGTGGTCAGCACGAAGGCGCCGTCGATGGCGGGCGCCCAGATGATCTCGCCCTCGGGGATCAGCCGCTCGATATGCGTGCGGATCGGGTGGCCGTGGTCGGAGGTCTCACTCACGGCGGTGTACAGATCGGCGCTCAGCAGCACCGAATACGGCCCGTCGACACCGGCGAGCCGCAACTTGCTCAGCGCCTGGGCGATGGCCTCGGGAATGAGGCGCGGATCGCTGGGCGCGGTGACAGGAGTGTTCGACACGGCCGCTCGGATGCCGGTGATGCCGGCGGCGGGGTAGCCCTCGAAGACGGCGCGGTCCTCGGCGAACGCGATCTTGCGGGCGGCATCCTTCACCGGATCCAGATCGGCGTCCTCGGCGCCGCGCTCGACGTTGTCGAGCTCCTCGCGCGAGAGCGTGAACGGCACCCGCAACTCGACCAGCGGCGCCACCAGGCGCTGGCGGGCCTGCACGCCCTGATCCGGCGCGTCGATGACGGTGGTGCGTCCCAATCCGACCGCGGAGTAGTCGGTGCCGTGCGGGCCGGACAGGTCCACCACCCGGCGACCGGCGATATGACGCCGGAAGGTGCGCGTCGCCTCCTCCTCGATGGCCGACCACGCCTCGGAGGTGATCGGCGCGAGTTCACGGTGCAGATTGTTCATTGGGGAATCCTTTTCAACGTGCCGATACCGAGAGAGCCGTCGCCGGAAGGCGCGGCCGCGGGCAGCTCGGCGATACCGGCTGCCCCGAGTTCCAGGTCCTGCTCCGAATCCGCCTCCTGTTCGGGGGCGTCGGGAAGGTCGTCGAAGAAATCGTTGGCCGGGGTGAAGAACAGCGTGCCGGTGATCGCGGTGGAGAAATCGAGAATCCGGTCGTAGGGAGCTTCGTCGGTGCCGAGGAACATGCGCACCAGCATCCGCTCGGTGACATCCGGGGTAGCCGCGTAAGCGATGTAGTACGTGCCGAATTCGCCCTCGCGGACACTGCCGAAAGGCATGTTGGCGCGCAGGATCTGGCGTTCGGTGCCGTCCGGATCGATCAGGGTGTTGACCGCGACATGAGAATCCGCCGGCTTGTCCTCGTCGGACAGTTCCAGATCTTCGAGTTTGGTCCGGCCGATGACGAGTTGCTGCTCCTCGACGGTCAGCGAACTCCACGCCTCCAGATCGTGCAGGTACTTCTGCACGACGACATAACTGCCGCCGGCGAAGTCGGGATCCTCGTCACCGATCAGGGCCGCGGCGACCGCGGCGGGGCCCTCGGGATTCTCGGTGCCGTCGACGAAGCCGAGCAGGTCGCGCTGTTCGAAGTAGCGGAATCCGACCGTCTCGTCGATGATCGTGGCCGCACCCTTCAACCGGGAACCGATCAGCATCGCCAATTCGAAACAGGCGTCCGGCAATTCACCCTTGATGTGAAACAGCAGATCGCCCGGCGTGGCGGGAGCCTGATGCTTCGGCCCGGCGTAACCCGGAAATTCGTGCAGTTCAGCGGGTTTCGGGCCGGCGAACAGCCGATCCCAGGCGGCGGAACCGATACTCGTCACGCAGGACAGCTGTGTCTGCGGCACCCGGAATCCGATCGAGCGGCGCAGCCCGGCCAGATCGGCGAGAAGGTCGCGCACCACCGGCTCACCGCCCTCGTCGATGGTCGCGACGAGGAAGATCGCGGCGCGCGAGAGCGGATCGAGGATCGGCTGCGGCTCACCCATGATCAACAGGGTACGGTGCCCGTCCGACAGCGCGTGCGGACGGCCCGGCCCCGCGAGACCGGCCTCACTTCGCGACGGTCAGCAGGAATACCGCGTCGTCGATCGCTTTCACGCTGTGCCGGGCCGACGGAATGACCAGCAGATCGCCGGGCGATCCCTTCCACTCGTTGGTGCCGCAGATCAGAATCAGGGTTCCGGTCAGAACCTGCAGGGTGGCTTCACCGTGAGTTTCGTGCTCGGCCAGGCTCTGGCCGGCGGTCAGGGCGATCAGGGTCTGGCGCAGGCTGTGGGTGTGGCCGCCGTAGAGGGTTTGCGAACTGCGTCCACTCGTGGCGGATGCGGCCAGCTTCAGCTGCTGGCGAGCCGCCGCCGTCAGCGATTTCTTGTCCATGATCTGCCTCTCGCGGTTCAGCCGGGATCGGGGCTGTGGTCACAGGCTGGATATCGCTGAGTATGCCGGACCCACCTCGCCCGGTCGGGCGTTTCGCCGATGCGATTCGGGTTCGAGATCTGCCGGGCCCGTTCAGCCGACGGTCGCCGGGGCGGTGTCGCGGGCGAAGCGCCGGATCCGGTACCGCAGACCCGACCGCGACTGCGACCACGGTGCGTCCTCCACCTGCCACTCGCCGTCGATCGCGGGTGCGTAGGCGTCGCCGGGGATATCGGTGTCGACTTCGGTGACCATCAGGTCGGTCGCGTAATCCATTGCCTGCCGGTAGATTTCGCCGCCGCCGATGATCCACACGGTCTCCGCGGCGGCCAGTGCGATGGCGCCGGCCACCGAATCGGCGCGTTCGGCGCCGGGGGCCGACCACTGCGATTGCCGCGTGATGACGATATTGCGCCGCCCGGGCAGCGGGCGGAAGCGCGCGGGCAGAGAATCCCAGGTGCGCCGGCCCATCAGCACCGGATGATCGGCGGTGACCGTTTTGAAATGCGCCATATCCTCGGGCACCCGCCACGGGATGGCATTGTCGGCGCCGATCACGCCGGCCGGGGTCTGCGCCCAGATCAGCCCGATGCGGCTCATACCGCCACCGGCGCCTTGATCGCCGGATGATGGCGGTAGTCGAGCACCTCCACATCCTCGAAGACGTAGTCGAACAGGCTCGGCGCGGGCCGCAGATGCAACCGGGGGAACGGATACGGTTCGCGGCTCAGCTGTTCGCGGACCTGGGTCAGATGGTTGTCGTAGATGTGGCAGTCGCCGCCGGTCCAGATGAAATCGCCGGGCTCCAACTCCGTCTGCTGCGCGACCATATGGGTGAGCAGGGCATAGCTCGCGATATTGAACGGCACCCCGAGGAACAGGTCGGCGCTGCGCTGATACAGCTGGCAGGACAGTTTTCCGTCCGCCACGTGGAATTGGAAGAACGCATGGCAGGGCGCCAGCGCCATCTTGTCCAGATCCGCAACATTCCACGCGGAGACGATGATCCGGCGGGAATCCGGGTCGGTGCGAAGCGTTTGCAGAACCTGCGCTATCTGGTCGATATGGGTGCCGTCCGGCGTGGGCCAGCTGCGCCACTGGACCCCGTAGACCGGGCCCAGTTCACCGTGCGCGTCGGCCCATTCGTCCCAGATCGTGACGCCGTGCTCGTGTAGCCAGCGGATATTGGAATCGCCGCGCAGGAACCACAGCAATTCGTAGACGATCGACTTCAGATGCACCTTTTTCGTGGTGATCAGCGGGAATCCGGCGGAGAGGTCGTAGCGCAGCTGGTGTCCGAAAATCGAACGCGTACCCGTCCCGGTGCGGTCGGATTTCGGCGTACCGCGCTCGAGTACCAGCCGCAGCAGATCCTCGTACTGGGTGTCGTTTCCGGGCGCGCCGTCCATATCCGCAAGCCTAGCCTTCGGGCTATCACCTGGCCTCCGGGCTACCACCGGCTCTCATCGCCCGGTGGTCCGCTGGCTAGCCTGGGGCACCGTGCGCATGCTCTATGTGATCGGAATCGGCGCCGGTGATCCCCGGCAGGTGACCGTGCAGGCGGTCGAGGCGATTCGGCAGGTCGACACGTTCTTCGTCATCGGCAAGGGCGAGACGAAGCGGGAACTGACCGAGGTCCGCGCCGCGATCCTCGCCGGACACGCCGATCCGGACCATCGCGTGGTGGCCATCGCCGATCCGCCGCGCGAGCGCACGGTCGAAGGCGCCGCCGATTACCGCGAGGTGGTCGAGGACTGGCATCGCCGCCGCGCCGAACTGCTGGCCGAGGCATTCGATGCCACCGAGGGGGTCGGCGGCATCCTGGTCTGGGGCGATCCCTCGCTCTACGACAGCACCCTGCGGATGGTGCAGCGAGTGCTGGACGCGGGAACGCGATTCGAGTACGCGGTGATCCCGGGCGTCACCAGCGCCCAGGCACTGGCGGCGGCGCATCGCATCGTGCTGCACGAGATCGGCGAGCCGGTGCACATCACCACCGGTCGCCGCCTGCGCACCGAGGGCGTGGCGGCCGACGGGTCGACACTGGTGATGCTCGACGGCGCGTGTTCGTTCACGCAGGTGCCCGGCGACGATCTGCACATCTGGTGGGGCGCCTGTCTGGGGATGCCGGACGAGACGTTGATCGAGGGTCCGCTGCGCGCGGTCGAGGATCGAATCATTCGGCGCCGCAACGAACTTCGGGAAGCCAAAGGATGGGTGATGGACATATACCTCTTGCGCAGAGCCGATTAGCGGGCGTTCGTGCCGCGAATATGTCCGAAATAGCCCCAAAATTGCTGTGGAATAAATCGATACGAATGTGATCCAGACCACCGGCCGGTTCGAATCACTGTCATTCGATCGAAATCCGACTGGAGGTTTTCATGGCAGGGCAGCATTCGGCGGCATCGGGACAGTGGTGCCGGCGCGTTGGTTCCTCACTCGTCATCGGCGCGTTGCCACTGACTGTGGCGCTGTGGCAGACGGGTGTGGCGGGGGCGGCCGCGCCGACCGCCGATTCGGGTGTGGCGCCGGCCGCCGGGATGCTGCCGGACGCCGGGACCGTCGCCGCCGGCGTCTCGAACGCCGCGGATGCCGTGGCACGCGTGGTCGCGCAGGCCAACCCGTGGCAGTTCCAGCCGAGTGCCGCGACCGATCCGGCCGTGCCGCCCTTCGCCGCGCCGGTCGCCGATGC
>NZ_BAFW01000023.1 GCF_000308535.1 Nocardia cerradoensis NBRC 101014
CCGGCGAGCTGTATCTGGCCGGTGACCAGCTGGCCCGCGGCTATCAGGAACAACCGGCGCTCACCGCGGGGCGTTTCGTCGCCGACCCCTTCCACGGTGGCCGCATGTACCGCACGGGCGATATCGTGCGCCGCCGGGCCGACGGGCTGCTCGAATATCTGGAGCGGGCCGACTTCCAGGTCAAGATCGGCGGTTTCCGGATCGAACTCGGCGACGTGGAGGCCGCGCTGCTGCGCCGGCCCGGCGTCGAGGCGGCGGTCGCGGTGGCCCGCACCGACGGCAGCGCGGGACCGCGCCTGATCGCCTACGCGGCGGTACCCGGCGCGGAGGTCGACGCGAGCACGCTGCGCGACGCGCTGGGCAGCGAACTGCCGAAGTACATGGTGCCGGCGGCCGTGGTGGTGCTGGACGCGCTGCCGCTCACGGCCAACGGCAAGGTCGACCGCGATCGGCTTCCCGCGCCGGTGCTGTCCGAGGCCGAATTCCGGGCACCGGGCACCGATACCGAACGCCTGGTGGCGGCGGAATTCGCCGACCTCGTCGCCCTGCCCGCAGGCGGCGAGTCGCCGATCGGCGCCGGCACCGACTTCTTCGAACTCGGCGGCAATTCGCTCGCGGCCGCCCGCCTGGCCGCGCGGCTGGGTGCGGCCTCGGGCGTGCGGGTGCCGGTGGCCGCGGTCTTCACCGCGCCGACCGTGGCGGCGCTGGCCGCCTGGATCGACGCGGCCGAGCGCGACGCCCGTCCGCCGCTGCGACCGCGGACCGCCGCCGGAGCGGTACCGCTGTCGCTCGCCCAGCAGCGGATGTGGGTGCTGAACCGGCTCGCCCCGGATTCGGCGGCCTATCACGTACCGGTCGCGTTGCGTCTCACCGGTGCGCTGGACCTCGTCGCCCTGCGGGCCGCGCTCGCCGATCTGGTGCGTCGCCACGACATCCTGCGCACCCGGTATCCGGAAGTCCGCACCACCTCCGCCGAACCGGAACCGGTGCAGGAGGTGCTGCCGGCCGCGGCGGTCGACATCGAGCCGATTCCGGTGCGGCGCACCGAGATCGACGAGCGTATCGCCGAGATCGTCGCCGTCGGCTTCGACGTCACGGCCGCCCCGCCGGTGCGGGTGCGTCTGCTGCGGGTGGCCGACGACGAGCACATCCTGGTCGTGGTGGTTCACCACATCAGTGCCGACGGCTACTCGATGGCGCCGCTGACCCGTGACCTGATCGCGGCCTACACCAGCCGCCTGGCCGGGGCCGCGCCCCAGTGGAGTCCGCTGCCCGTCCAGTACGCCGACTACAGCGAATGGATGCGGACGGTGCTCGGCGCCGACACCGACCCCGGCAGTCTGCTGTCCGACCAGCTCGGTTACTGGCGCGACCGGCTGGCCGGTGCCCCCGAGCAGCTGGCACTGCCGACCGATCGCCCGCGTCCCGCGCGACGTGAGATGCGCGGCGCCACCGTCGATTTCGCCTTCGATCAGCGGCTGGTCGCGCAGCTGTCCGGCGTCGCGCGAGCACACGGAACCACCCTGTTCTCCACGATGCACGCCGCGTTCGCGGTGCTGCTGGCGAAGCTGTCCGGACAGTCCGACATCGTCGTCGGCGCACCGGTGGCCGGGCGCGGGGAACGCGAACTCGACGATCTGGTCGGCATGTTCGTCAACACCGTGGCGCTGCGCACCGAGATCGACGCCCGGACGAGTTTCGCGGAACTGCTGCGGAATGTGCGCGAGGGCGACCTGGCGGCACTCGGCCGCACCGAGGTGCCGTTCGAACGGGTGGTGGAGGCGCTGGGCCGCACCCGCACCAGCGCGTATACACCGATCTTCCAGGTGTTGTTCACCTTCCAGAACCTGCCGGCCACGGCGGTCACGCTGCCCGGTCTGCGGGTCGAGACCCTCGAACCGGCCTTGCCGGAGGCGAAATTCGATCTCCAGCTGACCGCGCTGGAGGAATTCGGCACGGACGGCGAACTGCAGCGGCTGCGGATGCAATTCTGCTATCCCACCGACATCTTCGACGAGCGCACGGTGCGATTGTTCGCCGAACGACTCCAGCTGATCGTGCGGGCGGTGGCGGCGGATCCGTCGATCACGGTGCGCGCGATCGACATTCGCACCGCCGAGGAACGCGACCGCCGCACCGGCCGCGCGGCATCCACCCAGCTGCCCGGCGATCTGGTCGATCTGATCGCCGCCGCGGCCGGAACCGCACCCGATACGCTCGCCGTCGAATTCGGCGGCCGCGGAATCGGATTCGCGGAACTGCACCACAAGGTGGTCACCGTCGGCCGGGCGATGGGCGCGAGCGCCACGCCCGACGCGCTGATCAATGTCGCGCTGGCCGGATTGCTGCCCGGCGTTCTCGCCGCCGGCGCCGGCGGACTCACCACGATGCTCGAGGCCCTGCATCTGCGCGCACAGGGCGTGCTCACCACGGAAGGAACCCACTGATGACGCATGCAGAGTCGGTTACACCCGTCCGGTCCACCGAGCACCCCGCGCTGCGCGGCGCCTACGGCATCGCGGATCTGCCGTATCTGATCGAGGTCGTCGCCGACCTGGAACCGCAGCGCGTCGCGGTCCGGCACGAGGACACCGCGCTCACCTATGCCGAGCTGGGCGCGGAGCTGACTGCGCTGGCCGCGGCGATGGGTGACGCGCTGACCCCCGATGCGCTCGTGCAGGTGGTCGTCTCGGGCCGGCTGCCGGCGCTGCTGGACTCGGGGGAGGGCGCGCTCGCCGCCGCCGTCTCCGACCTGCTCGACGACGCGCTCACCGCGGCCGCGGACGTGCTCGAACCAGGCCTGGCTCCCGCCGATACGCTCGCCACGCTGTTCGCCGAGCAGGTGGCGCGCACGCCCGGTCTGGTCGCGGTGGAATTCGACGGCCGGACCCTGACCTACGCCGAACTCGACGCACGAGCGAACGCGCTGGCCTGGCAGCTCGTCCGGCTGGGAGTGGGCCCGGACGCGCGGGTGGGCCTGTCGATGCACCGGTCGCTGGAACTGGTGATCGGCATGTACGCGATCCACAAGGCCGGCGGCGCCTACGTGCCGATCGACCCGGAGCATCCCGCCGATCGCATCGCGTACGTGCTGGAGATCGCCGCGCCCGTCGTGGTGCTCACCCATGCCGGAAGTCCGGCGTTCGACGGTGTGCCCGTGCTGCGGGTGGACGAATTCGACTGGGAGACGGGCGATCTTCCGTCGTTGCCGGAGTCCGAGGAAGTGGTGCCGGCTCGCCCGGACAACACCGCCTACGTCATCTTCACCTCCGGCTCGACCGGCCGGCCCAAGGGGGTCGCGGTCTCACACCGTGCCATCGTGGCGAATCTGCGCTGGCGTCAGCGCTGCTACCGCATGCACGCCGCGGATGTGGTGCTGCAGAAGACGCCGTTCACCTTCGACGTGTCGGTATGGGAGTTCTTCTGGCCCTTGCAGATCGGTGCCCGGCTGGTGCTCGCCGCACCGGACGGCCACCGCGATCCGGCCTATCTGATCCGGACCGTCGCCGCCAAGCACATCACCATCGCGCATTTCGTGCCGTCCATGCTGGCGGTGTTCGCCGCCGCGGTCGCGGACGCGCGGGCGATGAGCGATATCGACTCCCTGCGTGCGGTATTCGCCTCCGGTGAGGCGCTGCCCGCGGCGACCGGCGCCGCCTTCCGCGATGTGAGCGGCGCGACCCTGCACAATCTGTACGGCCCGACCGAGGCCGCGGTCGACGTGACCGCGCACGAGGTGACCGCGGCCGATATGGTCGCGGTCCCGATCGGCGCGGCGGCCGACGATACCGATCTGCACGTCCTGGACGACAACCTGCAGCCCGTCCCGGACGGTGTGGTGGGCGAGCTGTATCTGTCCGGTGTGCAGCTGGCCCGCGGCTACCTCGGCCGCGCGGCGCTGACCGCCGAGAGGTTCGTCGCCAACCCGCACGGCGCCCCGGGCGACCGCATGTACCGCACCGGCGATCTGGTGCGCTGGAACAGCGGAATCGACGGCGGCCCGCGCGAACTGGAATATCTGGGCCGCAGCGACTTCCAGGTGAAGCTGCGCGGTCTGCGGATCGAGCTGGGTGAGGTCGAGGCGGCGCTGCTGGCGCACGAATCGGTCGCACAGGCCGCGGTGGTGCTGTACCGGCACAGCACGGGCGACCACCTGATCGGCTACGTCGTGACGGCCGGCGGGTGCGAACTCGATTCCGGGGCGATTCTCGGCGACGCCGCGCGGCGGCTGCCGGAATACATGGTGCCGACCCTGCTCGTCGGCATGGACCGCATGCCGGTCAACGCCAACGGCAAGTTGGACCGCACGGCGCTGCCCGAACCCGAATTCGACAGCGCCGCACGTGAATTCCGCACGCCGGAGACGCCGGGCGAGCGAGCGGTGGCGGAGATCTTCGCCGACCTGCTGGGCATCGACGCCGTGGGCGCCGACGACGACTTCTTCGCCCGCGGTGGCAATTCGCTGCTGGCCACCCGCGCGATCGCACGCATCTCGGCCGCCCTGGACATCGCGGTCGACGTGCGTGACTTCTTCGACCGCCCCACTCCGGCCGGGCTCGCCGCCCTGGCCACCACCGCCCGGGTCCGGCCGCCGCTGGTCGCCGGTCCGCGCCCGGAGGCGGTCCCGCTGTCGGCGGCGCAGCGCCGCATGTGGTTCCTGAACCGCCTGGCCAACAGCGACGCCACCGGAAACTCCGCGGCGGCGGTGGACAACATTCCCGTCGCGCTGCGCCTGCGGGGCCGGCTCGACACCGCCGCACTGCGTGCGGCCGTCGCCGACGTGACCGCCCGCCACGAGGTGCTGCGCACGGTGTACCCGCAGACCGCCACGGGCGCCGTGCAGGTGGTCCGCCCCGTCGCCGAGCCGGACCTGGCGCCGGTCGAGGTCGCCGAGACCGATCTGGTCGCCGCGGTGCGCGAGGTCGCCGCCACCGGTTTCGACGTCGCCGCCGAGATTCCGGTGCGGGTCCGGTTGCTGCGTACCGGCGCCGACGATCACACCCTGGTGCTGGTGGTCCATCACATCGCCGCCGACGGGGTGTCGATGGGACCGCTGCTGCGCGACCTGATCCAGGCCTACACCGCCCGCAGCCGCGGCACCGCCCCGGACTGGACGCCGCTGCCGCTGCACTATGCGGATTACACGCTGTGGCAACAGCGAGTGCTCGGCGACGACACCGATCCGAACTCCGAGGCAGCCCGCCAGCTGAGCTTCTGGCAGCGCGAATTGGCCGAGCTCCCGGCGCAATTGGATCTGCCCGCCGATCGGCCGCGCCCGGCCGTGGCTTCGTACCGGGGCGCGACCGTCGAATTCACCATCGACGCCGGCCTGCGCGCGGCGATCGACGAGCTGGCCGACCAACTGCGGGCCACGCCGTTCATGGTGCTGCACGCGGCGCTGTCGCTGCTGCTCGCCCGGTTGTCCGGGACCAGCGATATCGCGATCGGCACGCCCGTCGCGGGCCGCGGCGAGCGCGCACTCGATGATCTGGTCGGCATGTTCGTCAACACCCTGGTCCTGCGGACCCGGGTGGCGGGCGACACCGATTTCGCCGATCTGGTCCGCCGCACCCGCACCGTCGACCTCGATGCCTTCGCCCATGCCGAGATTCCGTTCGAACGCCTGGTGGAGGTGCTGAATCCGGCGCGTTCGCAGGCGCGGCATCCGCTGTTCCAGGTCGGGCTGTTCATGCAGAACATCGGGGTCGGCGCACCGGAACTGCCGGGTCTCGAGAGCGAGCTCGTGGACTTCGATCCCGGCTTCGCGAAATTCGACCTCCAGCTCACCATTTCCGCCCCGCCCGCCGCCGACGGCGGATACCGCGCCGAATTCACCTACGCCACCGACCTTTTCGACGCGCCCACCGTCGAGGAATTCGCCGCCAAATTCCTGCGCCTGCTCGGCGGCGCCACCGCCGACCCGCAGCTGCCGGTCGGCGATCTGGAACTGCTCGACGCCGGCGAACTCGACTATGTGACCTCCAGCTGGAATGCCAGCGGGCACAAGGTGTTCGACAACTTCCTGCACGAGGGTTTCGATCGGCAGTCGCGCCGCACGCCGAACAACCGCGCACTCGTCTTCGAGGGCACCGAGCTCACCTACGGCGAGATGTCCGAGCGGGTGAACCGGCTCGCGCGCAAGCTGATCGAATCCGGCGTCGGACCGGAGTCACTGGTGGTCCTGGCCATGCCGCGATCCATCGAACTGGTGCTCGGCATGTACGCGGTACTGCGCGCGGGCGGCGCCTACGTTCCGGTCGACCCTTCTCATCCGGCCGAGCGCATCGGCCACATCATCGCCACCGCGCGGCCGCATACCGTGCTGACCACGCGGGCCGCCGGCTTCGCACTACCGCCGGCGACCGCCGATACGGTCGCCGTGCACCACCTCGACGAGCTGGACCTCAGCGGCTACTCCGCGGCCACGATCGGCGACCGGGAGCGCAACGGCACGCTGCATCCGGACCATCCGGCCTATGTGCTGTTCACCTCCGGCTCGACCGGGCGGCCCAAGGGTGTCGCGGTCAGCCATCGCGCCATCGCCAATCAGCTCGAATGGATGCACGCCGAGTACGGGGTGCGCTCGGGCGACATCTACCTGCAGAAGACCGCGACCACCTTCGACGTCTCGCTGTGGGGCTATTTCCTTCCGCTGCGCGCCGGCGCCACCCTGATCGTGGCCACCCCCGACGGCCACCGCGACGCCCGCTACCTCGCCGAAACCATTGCCGCGCAGCGAGTGACGCTGACCGACTTCGTCCCCTCGATGCTCACCGTCTTCCTCAACCACGCCGAGGCGGACGAACTGACCACCCTGCGGGCCGCCTTCGTGGTCGGTGAGGCGCTGCCCGCGGAAACCGCGGCGCTGTTCACCGAGAAGTGCGACGGCGCCCTGCACAATATGTACGGCCCGACCGAGGCGGCGGTGTCGATCACCTGCCACGAGGTCACCGCCGACGATGTACGCAGTGTGCCGATCGGCGAGCCGGAATGGAATTCGCAGGTCTTCGTGCTGGACTCCCGGCTGCATCCGGTGCCGATCGGCGTGCCGGGCGAGCTGTACCTGGCCGGAAACCAGCTCGCGCGCGGCTACTGCGGGCGCGCCGATCTGACTGCGGACCGCTTCGTCGCCAATCCCTTCAGCTTCGGCGGCGAACGGATGTATCGCACCGGCGATCTGGTGCGCTGGACTCCCGAGGGTGAGCTCGACTATCTGGGCCGCATCGACTTCCAGGTGAAATTCCGTGGCCAGCGCATCGAACTGCCCGAGATCGAGACCGCGCTGCTGGCCGCACCGGGTGTCGGCCAGGCCGCGGTGCGCCTGGTCACCGGCGAGAGCGGCGACTACCTCGCCGGATACGTGATCCGCACGCCGGGCGCCGAACTCGATGTGCGGGCCGTGCGGGAGGGGCTCGGCGCGGTGCTGCCCGCGTACATGATCCCCACCGCGGTCGTCGAACTGGCGGAATTCCCGCTCAACAGCAGCGGCAAATTGGATCGCACGGCGCTACCGCTGCCCGTGCTGACGGCCGCGGAATTCCACGCTCCGCGCACGCCGCTGGAGGAGCGGGTGGCCGAGGTGTTCGCCGACGTCCTCGGGTTGGAGCGGGTCGGCCGCGACGACGACTTCTTCGCCCTCGGCGGCAGCTCCCTCGACGCCACCCAGGTCAGTGCCCGCGTCGGCCGGATCGTGGACGCCCGGGTGCCGGTGCGCACCCTGTTCGAGGCCTCGACCGTGGCCGCGTTCGCGGCCGCCGCCGGCGGCGACGTTGCCGAGCGCCCGCGTCCGGCATTGGTGAAACAGGCGCGGCCGCAGCGCGTTCCGCTCTCGCCGGCACAGCAGCGGATGTGGTTCCTCAACCGGTTCGATCCCGAATCGGGGGTCCACAACATTCCGGTCGCGGTGCGGCTGAGCGGGGACCTGGACGTCGCGGCGCTGGCCGCCGCCGTCGCGGATGTGGTGCAACGCCACGAGACCCTGCGCACGCGCTATCCCGAATACGAGGACGGCCCCGCCCAGGAGGTGCTGCCCGCCGCCGACGTGCACATGGACCTGACGCCGGTCGGTGTCCCGGCGGCGCAGATTGCGAGCCGGATCGCCGAGCTCACGGCGCGAGGCTTCGACGTGACCGCCGCACCGCCACTGCGAATCGCCCTGCTGCGCAGTGACTCCGACGACACCGTCGCCGGCTCCGAGGGTGGCGAGCCCGAGCACATCCTCGTCTTCGTGGCGCACCACATCGCGGCCGACGGCTGGTCGATCGCCCCGCTGACCCGCGACATCATGACCGCCTACGCCCACCGCGCGGCCGGAACCGCACCGCAGTGGGAACCGCTGCCCGTGCAGTACGCCGACTTCAGTATCTGGCAGCACGCGGTGCTGGGCTCGGAGTCCGATCCGGACAGCGTCCTCAGCGCCCAGGCGGCCTACTGGCGCGCGACCCTCGCCGGACTGGCCGACGAACTGAACCTGCCCACCGACCGGCCGCGCCCGATGCGCCCCTCCTACGCCGGTGGACGGGTGCGATTCGCTGTCGACGGCGATATCCGCGACAGGCTGCGCGAACTCGCCCAGCGGCGACAGGCCACCACGTTCATGGCCGTGCACACCGCACTGGCGATCTTCCTGGCCCGCATGGCCGGCACCGACGAGGTGGCGATCGGTTCGCCGATCGCCGGGCGCGGTGAGCGCGAACTCGACGATCTGATCGGCATGTTCGTCAACACCGTGGTGTTGCGGACCACGGTGCCCGGCGGCGCGAGCTTCACCGAACTGCTCGACCGCACCCGCGACGCCGACCTGCGTGCCTTCGCGCACGCCGACCTGCCGTTCGAGCGTCTGGTGGAACTGCTCGATCCGGAACGGTCGACCGCGCGGCATCCGCTGTTCCAGGTGGCGCTGGCCTTCGAGAACCTGCCCACCGGCGAGCTGGAGCTGCCGGGGTTGCGGGCCGGTACGGTCGAGCCGGCCGCCGATACCGCGAAATTCGATCTGGCCCTGAACATCCGGGAGACGCCCGACGGCATGACGGCGGAATTCGCCTATGCCCGCGACCTTTTCGACCACGCCACGATCGAGGGTTTCGCCGGTCGCTTCCTCGGACTGCTGCGGCAGCTGGTCGCCTCTCCCGAGGCCGCGGTCGGTGACATGTCGCTGCTCAGCGCCGACGAATACGTCCGGTTGACCCGGGTTCGGCCCGACGAGGCGATGGCGACCGCGCTGCTGCCGGAACTGCTCACCGCCGGGCTGAGCCTGGGCCGCGACCGGATCGCGGTGCGCTACGAGGGGCGGTCGATCACCTACGGCGACCTCGACGACTACTCCTCCCGGCTGGCGCGCCGGCTGATCGCGGCCGGCGTCGGCCCGGAACAGCTGGTGGCCGTGGCACTTCCGCGGTCGTTCGAGATGGTCGCCGCGGCCGTCGCGGTGGCCAAGGCCGGCGGCGCCCACGTCCCGGTCGACCCCACCTATCCCGCGGAACGGGTGCGGTACATGGTCACCGACTCGGCGGCCCGGATCGGCATCACGGTCGCCGCCTACGCCGAGGCCCTCCCCGAGGACGTGCGCTGGCTGGTCCTCGACGCGCCGGCGACCGAGACCGAACTCGCCGCACTGCCCGCCGATCCGATCGGCGACGCCGACCGGATCGCGACGCTGCGGATGTCGCATCCGGCGTACGTGATCTACACGTCGGGCTCGACGGGCAGGCCGAAGGGCGTCACCGTGACGCACGCGGGCCTGGGCGGGCTGGCCCAGTACGCGATCGAGCGGTACGGGTTGCGGCCCGAACATCACATGCTGCACATCTGCTCGCCGAGCTTCGACCCGTCGGTCCTGGAATGGATCTGCGCCTTCGCCACCGGGGCGACGCTGGTGGTCGTGCCGGCGCGCATCATCGGCGGCCCCGAACTGGGCGCGCTGCTGCGCACGGAAGCGGTGACGCACGCGATCATCACCCCCGCCGTGCTGGGCACCCTGGACGCGGCGGAACAGCCGCAGCTGCAAGTACTTTCGGTCGGCGGCGATGTGACCACCGACGAACTGCTGGCGGCCTGGGAGCCCGGCCGCCGCTACTTCAACGGCTACGGCCCCACCGAAACCACCATCATCTCCTCCTACGCGCGGCTGACCGCCGGACAACCGGTCACCATCGGCACCCCGGTGCACGGCATGTCGGCGCTGGTGCTGGACCGGCGACTGCGGCCCGTGGCGCCCGGTGTGGCCGGTGAGCTGTATCTGGCGGGCGGCGGCCTGGCCCGGGGATACCGCAACCGATCGGGAGCGACCGCCGAACGCTTCGTGCCGAACCCGTGGGGCCGGCCGGGCAGCCGGATGTATCGCACCGGCGATATCGTGCGCTGGCGGGCCGTCGCGCCGACGGTGCGCCAGGCGCAGCCGGAATGGGAACTGGAGTACGTCGGGCGCTCGGATTTCCAGGTGAAGATCCGCGGCTTCCGCGTCGAACTCGGCGAGATCGACGCGGTGCTCGGCGCCCACCCCGACGTCGACTACGCGACCACCCTGGGACGTGACCACGACACCCGCGGCACCATGCTGGTGTCCTATGTCCTGCCGAAGCCGGGACGCGCGGTCGATCCCGTCGATCTCACCGATTTCGCGGCCCGCCGGTTGCCCTCGCATATGGTGCCCGCCGCAGTGGTCGTCCTCGACAAGATTCCGCTGACCCCGGTCGGCAAGCTGGACCGCAAGGCGCTGCCCGCACCGGTGCCGGCGCCCACGCGGTACCGCGCGCCGGTCGGTGCGGCCGAGGTGCTGGTCGCCGACACCTTCGCCGCCCTGCTCGGCGTCGAACAGGTGGGTGCGGACGACGACTTCTTCGCCCTGGGCGGCAACTCGCTCATCGCCACCCAGCTCGCCGCCCGCCTGAACAAGGCCACCGCGGACCCGGTGCCGGTCCGCGCGGTCTTCGACGCACCGACCGTGCGCGCACTGGCTACCCGAATCACGCTGTCGGACCAGGGTTCCGGTGACAACGGGCCGATCGCCGTCGATCCGCGCCCGGATATCGTCCCGCTGTCGATCGCCCAGCAGCGCATGTGGATGCTCAACCGCCTGGACACCGGCGGCAGCTACAACATCGCGTTCGCGCTGCGGCTCATCGGCAATCTGCACATCGCCGCGTTACGCGCCGCGATCGCCGATGTGATCGAGCGGCACGAAACCCTGCGGACCCGCTACCCCGAACGGGACGGCGTGGCGACCCAATGCGTCGAACCCGCCGCCGTGCCGGATCTCGCGATCACCGATGTCGATGCCGCCGAGGTCGCCGCGATGGCGGAAAGCCTGGCGCACAGTCGTTTCGACGTCGCGGACGAGGTTCCCGTCCGCATCCGGCTGCTGCGGGTGCGCCGCGCGCCCGACGCCGATCGCGCCGAACAGACCCATGTCCTGTTGTTCGTCGTCCATCACATCGCGGCCGACGGCTGGTCCTTCGCCCCGCTGACCCGGGACCTCGCCGTCGCGTATCAGGCCCGCACCGCGGGTGCCGCACCGCAGTGGTCGCCGCTGCCGATCCAGTACGCCGATTACGCCCTGTGGCAGCAGCGCACCCTCGGTGCGGCCACCGATCCCGACTCGGAATCCGCCCGGCAGCTGGATTTCTGGCGTGCGCAACTGTCCGGCGCGCCGGAGCTGTCCGCGCTGCCGACCGACCGCCCGCGCCCGGCGATCGCCTCCCAGCGCGGCGGCGCCCGCACCGCCCGGCTGAAC
>NZ_BAFW01000022.1 GCF_000308535.1 Nocardia cerradoensis NBRC 101014
CGTGAACCGCCTGGCGTGGATGCACGCACCGCTATCCGCTCGACGACAGCGACACCGTCCTGCAGAAGACTCCCGCGACCTTCGACGTGTCGGTGTGGGAGTTCTTCTGGCCGTTGCAGATCGGCGCGCGGCTGGTGATCGCCGCACCGGACGGCCACCGCGACCCGGCCTATCTCGCGCGCATCATCGCCGAAAAGGGCGTGACCACAGCCCATTTCGTGCCGTCGATGCTGTCGGTGTTCGTCACCGACACCGATGTGCGCGGCTGCGACGGCCTGCGCCGGGTGTTCTGCAGCGGTGAGGCGCTGCCCGCGGCGACCGTGCGCGATTTCCATGCCGTCGTTCCCGGCGCGCGGCGGGCCGGATCCCCGGCATCGGACGGTGGGGCGCAGCTGCACAACCTGTACGGGCCCACCGAGGCGGCCGTCGACGTCACCTACTGGGCGTGCGCGCCGGAGAACGACGTCATCCCGATCGGCGCGCCGGTCTGGAACACCCCGGTCTACGTCCTCGACGACACGCTGCGGCCGGTCGCGCCCGGTGTGATCGGCGAACTGTATCTGGCCGGGGTGCAGCTGGCCCGCGGCTACCTGGGGCGCCCGGGCTTGACCGCCGACCGCTTCGTCGCCAATCCGTTCACGCCCGGCGAGCGCATGTATCGCACCGGCGACCTGGTGCGCTGGCGGATGGATCCGATTCCGCCGGCGACCGGTGCCGACCGGCTGCCCGCGGTCCTGGAATATCTGGGACGCAGCGACTTTCAGGTCAAGATCCGCGGCCAGCGCATCGAACTCGGTGAAGTCGAGGCGGCGCTGCTGGCCGACGAGCGGATCGCCCGCGCGGTCTGCGTCGCCCACACCACCCCGGCCGGTGACGAACTGGTCGGCTACGCGGTGGCCGCGCCGGGGCACACCGTCGACAGCGTCGCGCTGATCGCCGATCTGCGCGGTGTGCTGCCCGGGTACATGGTGCCGACCGTGATCGTCGTACTCGACGAATTGCCGTTGAGCGCCAACGGGAAAATCGACCGCAAGGCCCTGCCCGCACCGGAAGCGCCCGCGCGTCGCAGCGGCGACAGCATCGTCGAGCCGCGCACGGCCACCGAACGCCAGCTGGCCGCCCTGGTCACCGAGGTCCTCGGCTGCGAGAGCCTCGGCGTGGAGGACAGCTTCTTCGACCTCGGCGGCAACTCCTTGTCCGCCGCACGGGCCGTGGCGCGGATCAACGCCGCCTTCGGCTCCGGGCTGACCATCCGGGACCTGTTCGAATCGCCGACGGTCGCCCAGCTCGCCGAGCGGATCGGCGCGCACGGCATCGACCGGTCCTCCCCGAAACTGGTGGCGGGCCCACGGCCGCAACGCATTCCGCTCTCGCTCGCGCAGCAGCGGCTGTGGATTCTCAACCGTTTCGCCGAACACGCCGGCGCCTACAACATGCCGCTGGCCGTCGAGCTGACCGGACCGCTCGAGGTGGAGGTGCTGCGCGCCGCGCTGCTCGACGTGCTCGAACGGCACGAGAGCCTGCGCACCACCTTCCCCGATTCGCCGACCGGCCCGGTCCAGGTGATCCACCCGGCCGAAGAGATCCCGCTGAACCTCGAGCCGATCGACGCCACCGGTGCCGACGCGCTGGCGCTGGCCACCGAATACGCCGGATACGGCTTCGACCTGCGCAGTCAGGCGCCGATCCGGGTGGCGCTGTATGCCACCGGACCCGACGAACATGTCTTCCTCGTGGTCCTGCACCACATCTGCGGCGACGGCTGGTCGGTGGCGCCGCTGGCTCGCGATCTGATGGGTGCGGTCGCCGCGCGCACCACCGGACAGGCCCCGCGGTGGGCACCGCTGCCGGTCCAGTACGCGGACTTCGCGCTGTGGCAGCGCGAACTGCTGGGCGACGAGACCGACCCCACCAGTGCGCTGGCGCGGCAGCTGGCCTACTGGCGCACCGCCCTGGCCGAACTGCCCGATCAGCTGGATCTTCCGCTGGATCGCCCGCGCCCGCGCCGGCGCGACACCGCCGGTGGCCGAGTCGAATTCACGATTCCGGCCGAGACCCGGCGCGCGGTGGCCGAGGTGGCCGCCGAACGTGGCGTCAGCACGTTCATGATCATGCACGCCGCCCTGGCGAGCCTGCTCTCGCGTCTGTGCAACACCGCCGATATCGCCATCGGCACCCCGATCGCCGGGCGCTCCGATCCGGCGCTCGACGATCTGGTCGGCATGTTCGTCAACACCCTGGTGCTGCGCACCGAGGTCGATCCGGCCGACGGATTCGACCGCATGCTCGATCGCGTCCGCGAAACCGACCTCGATGCCTTCGCCAATGCCGATGTGCCGTTCGAGCGGCTGGTCGAGGTCGTCAACCCGTCCCGCGACGCCGGCCGCCACCCGCTGTTCCAGGTGATGCTGTCCTACGAGAACTCGCCCGAACTGCGGGTCGACCTGCCCGGCCTCAGTGCCCGGGTGCTGCCGATGGATGTCGGCGTCGCGAAATTCGATCTGCAACTGATCGTCCACGACAGCGATGCCGCCGATGCCGAGGACGGCCCGCTGAGCGCCGAATTCGGTTATGCCGCCGATGTTTTCGACCATGCCACGGTGCAGGCCGTGGCCCGGCGTTTCGTCCGGCTGCTCGACGCCGCGGTCGTCGCGCCGGAGACCGCGGTCGGTGATCTCCCGATCCTCGATGCCCGCGAGATCGGCAATCTGGTGCCGATCGCCGGTGCGCCGGGTGTGCCGCCGCTGAGCCTGGCGCGGCTGCTGCACGAGACCGCGGAGCGGGTCCCGGATCTGGTCGCGGTCCGATACCTGGGCCGCGACACCACCTACCGGGAGATCGACGAGGCCTCCAACCGGCTGGCCCGGGTGCTGATCGAACACGGTGCCGGACCCGAGGTGGTGGTCGCGATCGCGCTGCCACGTGGCCTGGCCTCGATCACCGCCATCTGGGCGGTCGCCAAGACCGGCGCGGCCTATGTGCCGGTCGACCCCGGCTATCCCGCCGAACGCATCGAGCACATGCTCAGCGATTCCGGCGCGATGCTCGGCCTGACCGACGCCCGCAGCCACGCCGACATGCCGGAACGGCCGATGCATCGCGGCCGGCACCGCAAACAGAGCGCCGACTGGCTGCTGCTGGATTCCCCGGTCCTCACCCATGCCCTGGCGCGGGTCTCGTCCGCACCGGTCACCGACCGGGATCGGCTACTGCCGCTGCGCATTTCGCATCCGGCGTATCTGATCTACACCTCCGGTTCGACCGGCAAACCCAAGGCGGTGGTGGTCACCCACGGCGGTATCGCCTCGCTGGCGCACGAACAGATGCATCTGTTCAAAGTCAACGATATGGCGCGCACGCTGCACTTCTCCTCGCCCTCGTTCGACGCCTCGGTGCTCGAACTGCTGCTGGGCTTCGCCGCCGGCGCCACCATCGTGGTCGCACCGGCCGGACTCTACGGCGGCGCCGAACTCGCGCGGCTGCTGCGCGAGGAGCGAATCACGCACGCGTTCATCACCCCGGCCGCGTTGGCGACCGTATCGCCGGACGGCCTCGACGATCTCGAGGCCGTCATCGTCGGTGGTGACGCCTGCCCCGAGGATCTGGTCCGCACCTGGACCGCCGGACATCGCATGCACAACATGTACGGGCCGTCCGAGGCGACCGTCGCCGCCACCGCCAGCGACCCGATGGTCGCGGGCCGCCCCGTCCCGATCGGCAAGCCGGTGCGCGGGATGCGGCTGTTCATCCTCGATCACCGGCTGCATCCGGTGCCGCCCGGCGTCGCGGGGGAGTTGTACATCTCCGGCCCCGGTCTGGCCCGCGGCTACCTCGGCCGCCACGGCCTGACCTCGACCCGCTTCCCGGCGAATCCGCACGGGCGCCGCGGCGAGCGCATGTACCGCACCGGCGATCTCGTGACGACCGACGGGAACGGCGTGCTGCACTTCCTCGGCCGCGCCGACGATCAGGTGAAGATTCGCGGTTTCCGCATCGAGCTGCGCGAAATCGATCATGTGCTGCGCGCGCATCCGGGTGTGCGGTTCGCGATGACCGTCGTGCACACCGGTGAGCACGGGGCCGCCCGGCTGGCCTCGTACCTGGCCGCCGACGCCGGCGCCGAGATCGACCCGGCCGAGGTGCGCGAGACTGCGCGCCGCCACCTGCCGGCCTATATGGTGCCCGCCGCGATCACGGTGCTGGACCGGGTTCCGGTGACTCCGGCCGGCAAGGTCGACCGCAAGGCGCTGCCCGCGCCGGTCTTCACCTCCGCCGGCCCGACCCGGGCGCCGGAATCGGAGCTCGAGAAGCGGGTCGCGCAGGTTTTCGCGACGGTGCTCGGCCATGCCGTACCGGGCGCCGAGGACAGCTTCTTCGACGCCGGCGGCAACTCGCTGCTCGCGACCCGGCTCACCGCCGCGCTGCACGCCGAATTCGGTGTCGAACTGCCGGTCCGGGCCGTCTTCGAAACGCCCACCGTCGCCGGGGTCGCGGCCCATCTGGAACACGCGCCGCGCACGAACCGGGTGGCGCTGACACAGTACGACCCGCGCCCCGCCCGGATTCCGCTGTCACTGCCGCAGCAACGCATGTGGTTCCTGAACCGCTACGCACCCGAATCCAGCGCCTACAACATCGCTTTCGCCTTGCGCATCGACGGCGACCCGGATCTGCCCGCGCTGCGTGCCGCAGTGGCCGATCTGGTCGACCGGCACGAGGTGCTGCGCACGATCTTCCCCGAGGATCAGGCCGGTCCGTATCAGCTGGTTCTCGACTCCCACCGCTGCCTGCCGGTGCT
Source organism: Nocardia cerradoensis NBRC 101014 (assembly GCF_000308535.1). Lineage (GTDB taxonomy): Bacteria > Actinomycetota > Actinomycetes > Mycobacteriales > Mycobacteriaceae > Nocardia > Nocardia cerradoensis. The sequence goes on from NZ_BAFW01000022.1 coordinate 4,799, forward strand.
GGAACCCGTGGTCACCGACGAACGCGGCGCTCAGCGGGCGCTGCGCGCACTGGCCCAGCGCGGGTTCGACCTCACCCACGAGATCCCGTTGCGAATGACGGTGCTGCGCACCGGAATCCGCACCTACCAGCTGGGCATCGTGGTTCACCACATCGCCGCCGACGGCTGGTCGCTGGGACCGCTCACCACCGATCTGATGGTCGCCTACACCGCCCGTCACGACGGTGCGGCCCCGGCGTGGGCGCCGCTGCCGGTGCAGTACGCCGATTTCAGCCTGTGGC
>NZ_BAFW01000021.1 GCF_000308535.1 Nocardia cerradoensis NBRC 101014
CTGGTCGTCGCCGGGCCCACCGGTGAACAGCTCGTCGGCTATGCGGTGCCGGCGCCCGGACATCATCTGGATGCGACGGCGCTGCGTGCGGGTCTCGCCTCGGCGCTGCCCTCGTACATGGTGCCCGCGGTCGTGACGGTGCTGGATGCCTTGCCGCTCAACACCTCCGGAAAGCTCGACCGCAAGGCGTTGCCCGCGCCGGTGTTCGAGGCGCAGGTGTTCGCCGCGCCCGTCACCGTGGTCGAGGAACTCGTGGCCAACGTGTTCGCCGAGGTGCTCGGCATCGAGCGGGTGGGTCGCGACGACGACTTCTTCGCGCTGGGCGGTAACTCGCTGAGCGCCACCCGGGTCGCGGCGCGGCTCGGCGCCGCCCTCGACACCCGGGTGCCGGTCCGCCTGGTCTTCGAGGCCGGCAGTGTGGCCGCTCTCGCCTCCCGGGTGGAGACGAGCCGGTCCGATGCGGATCGCCCGGCGCTCACCGCCCGGCCGCGTCCGGACCGCATTCCGCTGTCGCTCGCACAGCAGCGGATGTGGTTCCTCAACCAGTTCGACACCACCTCACCTGCCAACAACATCCCGTTCGCCGTCCGGTTGACCGGCGCCCTGGACATCACGGCACTGCGCGCCGCCATCGGCGATCTGGTGGCCCGGCACGAGGTGCTGCGGACGGTCTACCCGGCCGTCGACGGTGTCGGCTACCAGTCGGTGTTGCCTCCGTCGGCCGTGCCGGACGTGCCGGTCATTCCGATCGCCGAGAGCGAGATCGAAGGCTGGGTCACCGAATTCGCGCTGCGCGGATTCGACGTCGCGGCCGAGGTGCCGCTGCGGATCGCGGTGCTGGAGCCCGAGACCGACGTGCACGTGGTGGTCATGGTGACGCACCACATCGCGGCGGACGGCGCGTCGGTGGCGCCGCTGGTCCGAGACCTGATGACCGCGTACCTCGCGCAGGAAGCGGGCAGTGCGCCCACCTGGACGCCACTGCCGGTGCAGTACGCGGATTACACCCTGTGGCAGCGAGACCTGCTGGGTGACGAGGAAGATCCGCAGTCGGCGGCCGCCGGCCAGATCGCGTTCTGGCGGGAGGCGCTGGCGGGTCTGCCCGAGCGGCTCGACCTTCCGGCCGACCGGCCGCGTCCCTACACCGCCTCGGGCGTCGGACGCACCCTGGCCTTCGAGATTCCGGCGTCCACGCGCGCCGCGGCGATCCGGTTGGCGCGGGCACAGAACTCCTCGGAGTTCATGGTGGTGCACGCGGCCTTCGCCGCGCTGCTGGCCCGGCTCTCCGGTACCTCGGACATTGCCATCGGCACCCCCGTGGCCGGCCGCGGTGAGCGCGAACTCGACGATCTGATCGGCATGTTCGTCAACACCCTGGTGTTGCGGACCGAGGTCGATCCGGGAGAGAGCTTCACCGATCTGCTGGCGCGGGTGAAACGAACCGACCTCGCCGCGTTCTCCCACGCGGAGCTGCCGTTCGAGCGCCTGGTGGAGGTGATGGATCCGGTTCGCGCTCCCTCACAGCACCCGTTGTTCCAGGTCGCGCTGTTCTTCCAGAACCTGGAGAAGGCCGGTCTGGAGCTGCCCGGAATCCGGGTGGACGAGCTGGGCATCGACGGGGCGATCGCGAAATTCGATCTGCAACTGACGATTTCGCCGCCGGAGGACGAATCCGCCCCGGCCGCGGCACTGTTCGCCTATGCGACCGACCTGTTCGACGAGTCGACCGTCGACGCGTTCGCCACTCGTTTCGTGCGGCTGCTGGATGCGCTGCTGACCGACCCGGAACGGT
>NZ_BAFW01000020.1 GCF_000308535.1 Nocardia cerradoensis NBRC 101014
ATCCCGCCTCCGCGGCCTACAACGTGCCGTTCGCGGTGCGCCTGACCGGCGCGGTGGACGCCGCGGCACTCGAGCTCGCCTTCGCCGATGTGGTCGAGCGGCACGAGGTATTGCGGACCGTCTACCCGCAGGCCGACGACGGACCGTTCCAGCAGATCCTGGCCGGCGCGGACGCCGAATTCGCGGTCGGATCGGTGACCGCAGCCGAGGTGGAAACCTCGGTCCTGCAGGTGCTTTCGCGCCCCTTCGATGTCACGTGTGACATTCCGGTGCGCGCGGCACTGCTGCGGGTCACGGATACGTCCGAGCACATCGTGGTGCTCTCGATGCACCACATCTGCGCCGACGGCGCCTCGGCAGTGCCGCTGACCCGGGATCTGCTGACCGCCTACGCGGCGCGCACGGCCGCTGCGGAGCCGCAGTGGTCCCCGCTGCCGGTGCAGTACGCCGATTACGCCCTGTGGCAGCGCGAACTGCTCGGCGCGGAGGACGATCCGGGATCGCTGGTCGCGGGTCAGCTCGCGCACTGGCGGTCCGCCCTCGCGGATCTGCCCGAACAGTTGCCACTGCCCACGGACCGGCCGCGCCCGAAGGTGCAGTCGCTAGCAGGCCGGGCGCTGACGTTCGAAATCGGCGCCGAGCGGCATGCCGCCCTGCACCGGTTGGCGCGCACCCGGCACGCCTCCCTGTTCATGGTGGTCCGCGCCGCGCTGTCGATCCTGCTGGCCCGGCTCGCCGCCACCGAGGACGTCGCGGTCGGTGCGCCCATCGCGGGCCGGGGCGAGGCGGAACTCGACGACCTGATCGGCATGTTCGTCAACACCCTGGTCCTCCGGGCGCGGGTCGCGCCGCAGGCCTCGTTCGCCGAGCTGCTCGACCAGGTGCGTGAAACGGATCTGGCGGCCTTCGCCAACAGCGATGTGCCGTTCGAACGGCTGGTGGAATTGCTCGATCCGGTCCGGTCGACGGCACGGCATCCGCTGTTCCAGGTGGGTCTGTCGTTCCAGAATCTGAATCGCGCCGAGGTGCGGCTGCCCGGCGTGACGGTCGGCGAACTCGAGATCGACACGCGCACATCGCAATTCGATCTGCATTGGTATCTGACCGACACCTACGACGAGCAGGGCGCCCCGGCGGGCATCTCCGCCGCCGTCACCTATGCCACCGACCTGTTCGACGCGGCCACCGTGGAGCGGTTCGTGCAGCGCTTCCTGCGGGTGATCGACGAGGTCGCCGCCGACGCGGAGGTCACGATCGGCGATATCGACCTGCTGGACGACGCCGAACGCACCCGCATCCTGGTCGACTACAACGACACCGCGCGGGAGCTGCCGCCGGTTTCGGGCAGCGACCATCCGGACACGCTGACCGCCCGGTTCGCGTCCGCGGTGGCCGCCCATCCGGAGGCGGTGGCACTAGCCGAGGACCGCTCGGGAATCGCTGTGGCACAACGGGTTCTGACCTACGCCGAATTCGACGCCCGCAGCAACCGGCTGGCGCGGTATCTGATCGGCCGGGGAATCGGCCCGGAGCAGCGGGTGGCGGTGGCGCTGCCGCGTTCGGTCGAACTGCTGGTCGCCGTCTACGCGGTACTGAAGGCCGGTGCCGCCTACGTCCCGATCGATCCGGATCAGCCGGACGAGCGCATTCGTCACATCCTCGACACCGCAGCGCCGGAATGCATACTGGCGCTGGCAGATTCGACGATCGACGGCGCCCTCGCCCTGGATCGGCTGGACCTCGCGGACTACGGCGACGCCGCCGTCACCGATGCGGACCGGGTGCGCCCGTTGCGTCCCGACACCGTCGCCTACGTGATCTTCACCTCCGGGTCGACCGGCCGCCCGAAGGGTGTGGCGGTCAGCCACCGGGCGATCGTGAACCGGTTGGTGTGGATGCAGTCGGAATACCGGCTCGACACCGACGATGTGGTGCTGCAGAAGACGCCCGTCACCTTCGACGTGTCGGTGTGGGAGTTGTTCTGGCCGTTGCAGATCGGCGCCCGGCTGGTGCTGGCCGCACCGCAGGGGCATCGCGATCCCGCGTATCTGGCCCGCCTGATCGCGGCCGAATCGGTCACCACCGTGCATTTCGTACCGTCGATGCTCGCGGTGTTCGTCGCCGAGCCGGCGGCCGGGGCCGGGGGCTCGCTGCGGCGGGTGTTCGCCTCCGGCGAGGCGCTACCGCCGGCGGTGGCGCAGCGGTCGCGGGCGCTGACCGGCGCCCGGTTGCACAACCTCTACGGGCCGACCGAGGCCGCGGTGGACGTGACGTACCACGAGGTCACCGATGCCGACACCGCTGTCGTCCCGATCGGCCGGCCGGTATTCAACACCCGTGTCTACGTACTGGATTCGCGACTGCGCCCGGTACCGGCGGGTGTCACCGGCGAGCTGTACCTCGCCGGAACCCAGCTGGCGCGCGGATATCTCGCGCGACCGGATCTGACCGCGGACCGGTTCGTGGCCGACCCCTTCGTGGGCGGGGAACGCATGTACCGCACCGGTGATCTGGTGGTGTGGAACGCCGACGGTGAGCTGGAGTACCGCGGCCGCTCGGACTTCCAGGTGAAGCTGCGCGGGCTGCGGATCGAGCCAGGGGAGATCGAGGCGGCGCTGGTCGCGCAGCCCGAGGTCGCTCAGGCCGTCGCACTGGTGCGCGGTGACGACGGTACCGACCAGCAGTTGGTGGCCTATGTGGTCGCCGAGGCCGGTCACGCCGTCGATGCCGATCGGCTGCGGACCGAACTCGCGCGGCGGCTGCCCGGCTACATGGTTCCGGCGGCCGTGGTCGTCCTCGACGAACTTCCGGTGAACGCGTCCGGCAAGCTCGACCGCCGTGCCCTGCCGGCGCCGGTGCGCGCGGTGCGCGAATTCCGCGCTCCGCGGACCCCGGCCGAGGCGCTGGTCTGTACCACCTTCGCGCAGGTGCTGGGTGTGGAGCGGATCGGCCTGGAGGACAACTTCTTCGAATTCGGCGGCACTTCGCTCTCGGCGACCACGCTCGCGGCGCGGCTGAGTACGGCCCTCGGGCGGCAGGTGCCGGTGTTGACGCTGTTCACCGCGCCGACGCCCGCGGCAGTGCTGGCCGAATTGGACCGGG
>NZ_BAFW01000019.1 GCF_000308535.1 Nocardia cerradoensis NBRC 101014
GCCGGTGAACCCTGCCAGGTGGTGCGGGACGTGGCCGCCGTGAACGCACAGCCGGCAGCGGATGCGGAGCCGGTCGACGAGGACATGCTCCCGGAGCGAATCCGGCAGACCGTCGCCGCCGGCTTCGACGTCTCGGCCGAGGTCCCGGTACGCGCGCGGGTGTACCGCACCGGGCCCGAGCAGCACACACTGGTGCTGGTCGTCCATCACATCGCCGCCGACGGCTCGTCGATGGCGCCGCTGGCCCGCGACATCTTCACCGCCTACGCGGCGCGCGTGAAAGATGAAGCACCACAATGGAAACCGCTGACGGTCCAGTACGCCGACTACACGCTGTGGCAGCGAGACGTGCTCGGCGCCGAGGACGATCCGGAATCGGTGACGGCGCGCCAGGCCGCCTACTGGACGGCGGCGCTGGCCGACGCGCCGGAGCTGCTGGATCTGCCGGCCGATCATCCACGGCCCGCGACCATGTCGATGACCGGTGGCAGTGTGCGCTTCGATATACCGGCGCGGCTGCATCAGGCGATCGTGGAGCTGGCCCGCCGGGAGGGCGTCACCGTCTTCGTCGTGCTGCATTCCGCGCTGGCGCTCGTGCTGGCGCGTACCGCGCACACCGGCGACATATCGATCGGCACCCCCGTGGCGGGGCGCGGGACGGCGGCGCTGGACGATCTGGTCGGCATGTTCGTCAACACCGTCGTACTGCGCACACCGGTCCGCGACGATGTGTCGTTCGCCGAGTTCGTCGCGCAGGTGCGCGGCATCGACCTCGACGCCCTCGCGCACGCCGATCTGCCCTACGAGCGGTTGGTCGATCTGCTCGACCGGCCCCGGTCCACGGCCTATACGCCGCTGTATCAGGTGCTGTTCGGATTGCAGAAGACTGCGGCGGACCGATTCCGGCTACCCGGCGTCGAGGTGGAACTTGTCGACCCCGGTGTCGCCCAGGCCAAAACCGATCTCACCGTCCTGCTGACCGATGACCCCGGCCGTGCCGGGGCCACCGGAATGGACGGCGAAATCATCTACGCCACCGATCTTTTCGTCGAGTCCACCGCACGGGCGCTGGCGGACCGGTTCGTCCGCGTACTCGACGCGGTGGTCCACGATCCGGCTCGGCCGGTGGGCCAGATCGCGCTGCTCGCCGCCGACGAGGCCGAGCGGCTGGTACCGGCGCGCGGCGGCGCCGCACCCGCACCGCGCCTGCTCCCGGAGCTGCTCGCCACGGCGGTGGCCACCGCTCCCGAGGCGGTCGCGCTGATCGACGGTGCGCGCACCCTCACCTACCGAGAGCTCGACGCCCGCGCGGAAGAACTTGCCGCCCAGCTGTTTTCAGCAGGTGCGAGACCGGGGGTGAGTGTGGCGCTGGCCGTGCCGCGCTCGGCGGACTTTCACATCGCCATGTGGGCGATCGCGAAAACCGGCGCCACCTTCGTCCCGCTGGACCTGCGCTATCCGCCGGAGCGGATCGCCTATCTCCTGCGCGACTCCGGTGCCGGCCTCGGCATCACGACGAGCGCCGTGCGCGCCGCGCTGCCCGGCGATGTGCACTGGCTGATGCTCGACGCACCCCACACCCCGGGCGAGGTCGCGGTGAAACGTCCACGGGCACCGCGGCTTCGGGATGTGGCCTATGTGATCTACACGTCCGGCTCGACCGGGACACCGAAGGGCGTGATGGTCACCCACGAGGGGCTCGCCGCCTTCGCGGCCGAGCAGCGCGACCGCTACCGAGTCGAGCGCAGCTCGCGCATCGTGCAGGTCGCGTCGCCGGCCTTCGACGCCGTCCTGCTCGAAGCGCTGATGGCGCATGCCGCCGGCGCGGCGCTCGTGGTGGCCCCGCCGGAGGTGGTCGGCGGCGCGGACCTGACCGCGCTGATCGCGGCGCACCGGGTGACGCATGCGTTCCTGACCCCGAGTGTGCTGGCGACGATGTCACCCGCCGAGGTCGAGTCGGTGCGGGTGCTCGCGGTCGGTGGCGAGAAGGTGGCCCCCGACCTGATCGCGGCATGGGCGGCCGGGCGGCGGCTGCACCACATCTACGGCCCTACCGAGACGACGATCGTGATCACGATCAGCGATCCGGTGCGTCCGCACGACATCCTCACCATCGGCGGGCCGATCCGCGGTGCCGAGGCGGTGGTGCTGGACGCGCGGCTGCGCCCGGTGCCGATCGGCGTCCCGGGAGAGCTGTACCTCGCCGGGTCAGCACTGGCACGCGGATATCTGAATCGCCCAGCCGTCACGGCGGCGTCGTTCGTGGCGAATCCGTACGGGTCGCCCGGGAGCCGGATGTACCGCACCGGCGATATCGTGCGCTGGACTGAGCAGGCCACGTTGCAGTACGTCGGCCGACTCGATTTTCAGGTCAAGATCCGGGGTCAGCGGGTGGAGCTGGGCGAGATCGATGCCGCCTTGCTCGCACATCCGGCCGTCGCGACAGCGGTCACCGTGACCCGCCCCGGCCCCGGCGGGCGGACCGTGCTCGCGGCCTATGTCACCCTCGGTTCCGCCGCGACGGCCGCACCGGGCGAGATTCTCGAGCGGCTCGCGGCCACCCTGCCCGCGCATATGGTGCCGGCGACGATCACCGTTCTCGACCGGTTGCCGCTCACCTCGACCGGCAAGGTGGATCGAAAAGCGTTGCCGGAACCGGACTTCGACACCGCGACCGAGGGCGCGGCGGCCATCGCCGGCGAGCTCGAACGCACCGTGGCCGCCGCTTTCACCGATGTGCTGGGTGTGCATGGCGTCGGCGCGACGACGTCCTTCTTCGCGCTGGGTGGCGATTCCATCATGTCGATCCAGCTGGCGTCGCGATTGCGGGCCGTCGGGATCGGTGTGACGGCGCGAGACATCTTCGAGCGCAAGACCGTTCGCGGATTGGCGCAGATCGCGCAGGCGCCGGCGCGGGCGGCGCTCGAGGAACTGCCCGGCGGCGGGGTGGGCGAGGTCGCGCTCACGCCGATCGTGGCCTGGTTCGTGGAGTATCTCGGGGCGCCGGCGCGGTTCGCGCAGTCCATGCTCGTGCGGTTGCCGCGCGACGCACGGGTCGAGGACGTCCGTGCGACCGTGCGGGCGGTCGCCGAACGCCACGACGTGCTGCGCTCACGGCTGCGGGCCGGTCGGTGGGATGTGCTGCCGCCGAGCGCATCCGAGTCCGCCGGATCGGTGTCGGTGCGCACCTTCGGCGCCGGCGAACGACCCGGCACGCCGGGCTTCACCGCCGTGGTGGAGGCGGCCTACGCCGGGGCGGGCGACCGGATCGACCCCGCGACCGGTGCGATGGTGCACGTCGTCTGCCTGCTGCCGGAGCCGGGGGTGGAGGCGGAGGCGCGCGCGCTCGTCGTGATCCATCACCTGGCCGTCG
>NZ_BAFW01000018.1 GCF_000308535.1 Nocardia cerradoensis NBRC 101014
GCGGTTAGGCGATGGACCGGCTTCAACGGAACCACTCGCGAATCCGACTGCGGCCCGACAGACTTGGTGGCATGGCTGACCTTGCGCTGACGGCGGACCGTCGTGAAGAACTGGCCGGATTGCTGGGGGACGAGCAGCGTTTGCGGTCCGAGTATCCGAAAGTGGCGGAGTACCTCGATACCGCTCCGATGCTGCCGGGTACGGGAGACGACCGGGCAGACGCCGCGTTCGATCTGCGGTTTGTCCACTACATGACGGGCGGGCCGTCGATCAGTGCGAATCCGTACTGGGACATCGTCGGGCCATCGGTGTCCGAGCATGAGGGCCGACGTGTGGTGAACGGTGGCCGGCCTCAGGGGAGTGCGCGACTGGGGTTCGCGCAGACTATCTTGCAGGCGACCTACGCCTACGCGATTCCGTCCCCAGAAACCATCACTTGGGTGCGCGAATTCTGCGATGGGCGCCCGATAGCTGAGCTTGGTGCGGGCCGCGGCTACTGGGCGGCACAGTTGACGGACGCCGGGCTGAATGTTGCGGCGTACGACTCGGAACCGCCAGACCGGACGGAGAACCCATCGTTTGTGCCGGCGCCGGGGCAAGCGGATGTGTGGCTGAGCGTCGGCGATCTCGGCGAATTCGCCGCTCGTGGTGTCGGCCGAGCCGATGAGGTCCTGTTCCTATGCTGGCCACCTGGATGGGGGAATGCGATGGCGTCGGACGCGCTGGCAGCCTTCGAAGCCAACGGAGGCCGACGGTTGGTCTACATTGGCGAGCCCAAAGGTGGAAAGACTGGCAATGACGCCTTCTTCGATGCGCTGAACTCGCGGTGGGAACTTGAATCGGAAGATTCGGAATTCGTGTCGTGGTGGAACCTCTCGGACCGGGCACAAGGCTGGGTCCGTCGATAAAAGAAACCGCCGGTCACCCAGATTTAGGATGACCGGCGGTTTTCTAATGTCTCAGTTTTCGGCGGCGGCTTCCAATTCCGGCTTCAAGTTCATACGGAAGACGAACGCATAATAGCGATCTCGGGGATAGGAAACATCCGACACCATGATTACGCGCCCCGTCGCGGTCATATAGCGCTGATGGACGGTCTTCACGAGGTCGCCTGGAGTGGTCTTCAACCACTCTGCGTGTGACGGAACCGGAATGCTGTCGGCCACCGTCTCCTCTAGCGTGGCAGCGTCGGATGTGCCGGTGACGTCGGCGGGCTGATAGGTGTCCGACACGGAGATCGGCCGACCGTCCTCGCTGGCGCGGGTGACAACGTGGGTGATCTCCTCGCCAACTGACACGCCAAGTGCATCTGCCAGTGCTTCCGTGGCCGGAACCGTCTCCGTAACCCGGTCGATCTCCACCGTGCTGTCGGTCTCGTTCGCGAACGTCACTTCCGGGTCCTCCATCTGACGTTCGGGGGAGATCCGGATCAGGTTCGGCCGATCCGATACGAACACACCCCGTCTGCGCACAGACCGAACAAGCCCCTGACTCTGGAGCAATTCAAGGGCTTTCCGGACAACGATGTCGGAGACGTTGTTGCGGGCAGCGATTTCCGAATAGCTTGGAAGCTGGGTTCCGGGCGGTAATTCACCGCCGCGAATTCGCCGGGCGTATTCGCCTGCGATGGAAACGTAGGCAGGTTCTGCCATCGGGATCATTCCCTTCAATTCGAAAAATCACTACGAGTAGGACTCGGGGCTAGTGTACCGCACTGCGTATACGTAAAGACGTATTTGAGCTGATCAGCTGGGGGAAGCATTCATATATTCGAATCAGTATCCGAATTGCTTCCGTCTCGTATTGGCCGTTCGCGTTGGCGACGGGAGGGGCGCGGCTCCGGCCAATAGGTCACCACGAAATACACCGCCACCGACAGGGGGAGGACAACCAGGAGCAGTCCGAGTAGACCCCAAGCGCTCACTGCTGACCCCCGCTCTTCTGCTGCATCGGCCACCGAGCGAACGACAGGCGGGGTAGCACGGCCTCGACGTCGACGATGTCCATGAGGTTGTTCAGGGTGAGCGGGTCGAGGTGGGTTGCGGACGGTACGAGTACCGCGTCCACGTCGGCCGCGCGGACCTGATCGGGTAGCGGCAGCGGTGAGCAGGCCGGCCATATGAGGGCGTAGCCGAGATGCCTTGCTAGGCGCTGCACCTGGGCGCGATCCCATTCCGGAGCGGCGCTGACGTCGGGGTCGATCCACGCGAGAGCTGTCGGGCGGGGTCTCATTGCGCACACCTTCTTGTCTCTATGTGCTGCGCGGACCGATGGCGGCGGACCTTCGGAGCGGCAGCGGTAGTGAACCTCTATCGCTCAGCGTATACGAAGATGCGTATACGAACAATCCTCCGTCGACGCTCTGACCTGCGGGTTTGATCTTTCCCGTGCTTCGTATACGCAAACTTCTTGTGCGTATACGAAACTACGTATACGATAAACTTATCGCCGCTACCGAGTGAGGCGACATTCGAAATCCCCCCAGACACAAGGAGATTCAGTCATGGCGCTCAAGGATCTGCGTTTCGAGGTTCCCTTCAACGTCGCGTTCGAGCGGGGGCTTGTTCTGGTCGGCGAGATCGAGCCGGACACCGAGTACAACCAGAACCGCAACGCTCCGGCTCGTCAGAAGGTCGACCCGGTGACCGGTCTGCGGCAGTGGAAGGCCACCTGCACCAATCCGGCGGAGACCAATCACAAGAAGTCGACTATCCAGGTGATTTTCCTGGCGGATGTGGCTCCGATCCCGTCGACGGAAGAGGTTTTGCCGGGGATGCGCTCAATCGTGCTGGAGAACGTGACCCTTCAGCCGAAGGTGACCGGTCAGGGCGAGTTCAAGACCCTCGGTTGGACGGTGCGGGCTACCGGCATCGTGGGCGACAACTCCGGCGCCAAGGTTCCGGCGGCCGATCCGGGTGCGGCTCGTCCGGCTCGCGGTCAGTCCGACAAGGCCGCGTGACTGCCATGAGTTCGTATTTCTGCATGGACGGCGCGCTGGAGGGCGTCGCTGAGGTCGAATACAAGGCCGCGCACATCTACCGGTACGGGCCGGACCGGCAGTACAGCTCTCCGATTCCGGCCTACGTGTTCGTGCGACTCGGGAAGGGGTTTCCCGAGGTTCGGCTGAGGTTGTCGATCGAGGATGTTCGCGCCTTGGCCGAGCAGCTGCCGCAGATCTTGATGTTGCACGATGCCGCGGAGCGTCTTGCCGTCGAGAAGGCGGTGGCGTGATGAACGATCAGAGCTCCGAAGACCAGGTCTTCTACGTAGCCCCGTGCGGCTATGAGAATTTCGGCCCGATGACCTGCTACCCGGCGATCGATCCGGACGGCGTTCCTCGATTGGTCATCCATGTCGGTGTCGTCGGCGACCAGGAGATACTCGGCCTATCGCTCGGGGTGAACACGCTGCGGCGCTTGGCTGAACAGCTGCCGCAGCTGGAAGCGCTGGCAACGCATATTTGGGTGCCGATCTCCGATGACTAGCACGGCAACAGGGATGCGGTTGGCGCGGGTGTTCGCGGTCTTGGTGATCGTGGGTGTTGGCGCCGCCGCATTCCGCCTCAGCTTCGCGACGCTGCGGGATCTGGCCAAGCTGGCGCATATTCCGGCGTCGGATGCGTGGCTGTTCCCGCTGATCATCGACGGCACGATCGTTCAGGCCACTGCCGGCGCTTTGGTTCTGGCCAAGTCGGCGGAACGGAAGTTCTTCACCTGGGTTCTGGTGGTCGGGGCGCTGGTGTCAGTGGCGGGCAACAGCATCCACGCCGTAGCCGCCGGCAAGGAGCTTCCGGCGTGGCTGTGCGCGATCGTGGCGGCCATCGCCCCGATATCGCTGCTGGTGGACACTCACGGCCTGGCCGTGCTGTTCCGTGCCTCACAAAGCAATCCGGTCCCGGCACCTGCTCCGGCGGTGGCTGAGGCCGAGGAGGACGCGCCGACTGCTGTGGAGGAGTTCGAGGAGCCTGCGGCCCCCGAACCGTCTGCCTCGGTGGTGCCTGCGGCGCCTGTGATTCCTGTGGCGCAACCGATTCCTGTTTCTCGACCCGTGCAGCCTCCCTTGCTGCCGGTCTCTGTCCCGATCGGGAGCTGATCTGTCATGGAAACCAGTCTCAATGGCGCTGTAGCCGTGGGTGCTACGGCTCTCGGCGCAACCGCGGTCGCGTTCGGTGTGGCCGGGCTGCTGGCCTTCGGTCCGCGTCACGACGTGGCCCCGGCCGCTGTCGAACACACCACCGGCAAACCGGGGTGCGTGATGTTCTGCGACGAACCCGCACCCGCCGCGCCGGATTCCCACGGCTGCACCTTGTTCTGTTCCGAGCCGAGCTTGCCCCCGGCCAATCAGCAGGGCTGCCAACTGTTCTGCGAACTCGAAACCTCGAAAGGGGAGTACCCGCGATGAGCGTCGTGAACATGGTCCCGGTCGCGGTGTCGGCGGCGAGTGCGCTGGTGTTCGCGGCGTACATCCTGCCGTGGGGCCGCCGCCCCGCCACCACCACCGCGCACGGTTTGGCGCGGGATCTGGAAGAGACCTCGGAAGTGCTGCGGCCTGCGGTGTTGTCGTTCGCTTCGACCGCCCACGCGCAGCTGATGTTCTCCGACCTCAAACTGGGGTCTCCGGAGATCGGGTATCCGCGGGTGGAGTGGTGGGACTTCTCCCGGTATGGTCTGACTGTCGATCTGCTGATGCGGGGCGGGCAGACTCTCTCGGACTGGTCCGACGACGAAATGCGTTCCCGCATCGCTGATTACGTAGGCGTAGACCAGGTCATCGCATCGTCCCCCGCCCCGGGCTGGGTGCGCCTGGAACTGCGGGTGCGTGACACCCTCGCCGAAGCGGTCGTGACCAACATCGACACCGGCACCGTGACGGCGGCGGGTGTGGATCTGGAAGCGGTTCCGGCGGGTGTGCGTGAGGACGGTACGCCGTGGCTGCTGCGGATCCTCTACTCGCACATCTTGGTTGCCGGTGCCACCGGTTCCGGTAAGGGCTCGGTGCTGTGGTCGATTTTGGCCGGCCTCGGTCCCGCGATCAAAGCCGGGTTCGTGGACGTGTGGCTCGCGGACCCGAAAGGCGGTGTCGAGTTCGGCGTCGGCGAAAACAAGCTGTTCGTCCGCTTCGCCACCGACGCCCCGAGCATCCTCGGGGTGCTGGAAGAGGCCGTGCAGGTTATGCAGGAGCGGCAGGCGCGGATGCGTGCTGCCGGTCTGCGCAAGCTGGTGCCGTCGAAGGATGAGCCGCTGATCCTGCTCATCATCGACGAAGCCGCGGCGCTGTCGTCGTATGCCGAACGCGAGGAACAGGAGACGTTCCGCCGCAAGACCGGCATGTTGCAGTCTCAGGGCCGTGCGGTCGGGGTGTCGGTGATCGCCGCTGTGCAGGACCCCTCCAAGGAGGTCATGCCCAACCGGCAACTGTTCCCCACCCGCATCGGTCTCCGGCTGGAAGAACCGACACAGATCGCCATGATCCACGGCCAGGGCGCCAGGGATCGGGGCGCGCTGTGCGACGAGATCCCGGAGGACACCCCCGGTGTCGGCTATGTCGGAGAAGACGGCAAGAAGGGCTTCGCCCGGGTCCGCGCGTTCTGGATCACCGACGAGCAGACCAAAGAGATTGTCGAGCGCTATTCCCCGGCCGCCGATGTCGACTTCGCCCCGACCCAGGACTACAGCGATTTCGACCCCGACGACCTGGGCGACGACATCCCCGGCGACGGCTACACGGGACCGGTGGCGGCATGAAACGCGGACTCGTCACAGAAAACCACGTGGTCATCCACTGCGACACCTGCGGTGACCTCTACACCGACGCAGGCGGGGAAGCGGTCTGCTTCACCTCCACCCACCAGGCCGCCTACTACCTCGTCGGCGGCCGCAACGGCTGGCTCTATGACGGTGACCGGATCGCCTGCGACGGCTGCGCGATCACCGCCGATTGCGACTTGCGCGGCCACCGCTTCCCCTCCACGAACACTCTTCGCCGCTGCGACCGCTGCGGTGCGCCCGATGAACAGGAGAATCTGAAATGAGCAAGCGGACAAGCGAATACGACGATGTGATCGACCTGCACGCGCGTCGCCGCTGCCAGCTCGAAGCACGCGGACTCGACCCGATCGGTATCGCGGTGAACATCCTCGCCGAGACCGGGACGGTGTTCGGGTACGGCTACGACCCCGACGGAGGGGACTGGGCAGCATGACCGCCAAACAGAAAGCGCCGCAGGTTAATCCGATTGTCCAGGCGGCGGCGGATCGGGCGCGTAAGTCCAAGCGCCGCAAGGTCAAAAACCTCCCCGCCAACTGGGAGCGCCCCGGACAGCCGGGGTTGTTCAAGGAATCCGAGGTGAAGCAGTGAGCACCACCACCAAAACCACCACCACGGTCAAGTCTCGACGTGACCCGGTAGAAGACATCTTGACGCTGTTCCTGGCCGTGATCGGCTGGGCAGTGATCTCGGTGTTCCTCGTGGCCTGGTGGGCGTTGCTGTTCCCGATGGTTTCGCTGCCCATCGCTGCGGTGGCCGGCCTTTTCTGGTTCTACGGCTGGGTCCCCGCCCTCGGCATGGCATTGGCTTCGGCCGCTGGACTGGTGCTGTGGCGA
Organism: Nocardia cerradoensis NBRC 101014; assembly: GCF_000308535.1. GTDB lineage: Bacteria > Actinomycetota > Actinomycetes > Mycobacteriales > Mycobacteriaceae > Nocardia > Nocardia cerradoensis. The sequence continues at coordinate 6,602 of NZ_BAFW01000018.1, forward strand.
GTAAAGGCCCCGGAATTGTTCTCGCGCTTCGTTTCTCGTCGCGTCCGCTCCCGGTTCCTGTCCTGGTTCCGATACCGGCGGCAATGGTCGGCGCGGCTGGACGACTGCAACCTATCGACCCGCGACGACCTGGGCCAGGCGGTGAAGATTCCGCGGCTGCTCGGCATCGAGATCGGGGAGACAACCGACACCGTGCGAGCGGCAATGCTGCCGGGTCAGTGCCCCGACGACTGGGCCAACCGCACTGCTCATCTGGCGCATGCGTTCGGGGCGCACGAATGCCGTGTCAGCATCATCGGTCCGGCTCGGGTGCAGCTGGTGTTCCGGCACGCTGATTCGCTCGCCAAGCCGATTCTGGCCCCGTTCCCGCACATCCCCGGCGGCTTGGGAGGACCGCCCCGCCAGGACCACGACAACGCCGCGTGACAACCACCACCACTGACGAGGGAGGCCCGACCATGACAGACCAACAGACTGCCACAGATCCGGCCTCCCTCGGCCCTGTCCGGGAGACTGCGGCTGATCGGCGCGCGATGCCGAACCTCTACGACATCGCGCAAGCGGCGGCTGACAAACACGGGGAGTGCCGCCGACCGATCCCGATGTACTCGTTCGACCCCGATACTGGTGAATCGAAATACGTTGGCGCACCGTGCAAATCGACGCTCGAAAGCGTGTGCCCCTCATGTGCGGCTCGGGCTCGCGCTCTGCGGATGCAGCAGGCCCACGAAGGCTGGCACATCGAAACCGAACCTGTAGACGACAAACGCGACCCCACCGAACGTCAGCTCGAACTCGTGGAGGCCCGCGCGAGCCTGATGGACCTCTACCAGGACGCGAAGGCTCGCGACGATCACGACGAGATGGCCGGCATCCGGGAAGTGGTGGCGGATCTGGATGCGGAGTTGCGGGAGACCGGTGTGCGCGGGCGTCTTCCGGCGCTGGACCCTGCGCCGAAATCGGAGCGCAAACGGTCGACCCGCCGCCGCCAGGACGTCCCCGACTTGCCTCGCAAGAAGGTGGATAAGTCCACGATCGGGCGTCAGTATGCGGGCAAGTACCGGCCCTCGATCTTTCTCACTCTCACCTGCGATTCCTACGGGCGCATGAACGGTGACGGTGCGGTCAACAGCAAGGGCGAACCGTGTGGCGACGGCTCTCCTGTCGACCCGGACACCTACGACTACCGCCGCGCTGCCCGTGACATCGTGTTCTGGCCCGCGCTGTTCGATCGGTTCGTGCAGAACTACCGGCGCGCGACCGGTCGCGATATCCAGTACTTCGCCACCGTGGAACCCCAGCGCCGCGGAGCCCCGCACATTCACATGGCGATCCGCGGAACCGACCCTCGGGAGCTTATTCGGCAAATCGTGGCCGCGACCTACCACCAGGTGTGGTGGCCGCACTTCGATCCGGAAAACGAGCAGTACACCGACGGGCACATGCCGGTCTGGGACTACTCCGCCGGCCGATTCGTCGACCCCGACACCGCCGAACCGTTGCCGCTGTGGGACGAAGCGATGGACATGCTCGACTTGGTGGACGAGCTCGAACCCGCCCACGTGGTGAAGTTCGGCCGCCAGGTCGACGTCCAAGGTGTGCTCGGCGGTACCGAGGAAGCTTCGCGCCACGTCGGCTATCTGACCAAGTACTTGACCAAGTCCATCGCTGAGGTGATCGAGCCCCAGACCGACCGGGCGGCACAGCATTACGAGCGGTTACACGCCGAGCTCCAGAAAGTGCCGTGCTCGCCGAACTGCCCGATCTGGCTCCGCTACGGCATCGCTCCCAAGGGCGCCAGCGACAAGACCCAGCCCGGCCGCTGCAAGGGCAAAGCCCACCGCCGCGAAACCCTCGGCCTGCGCGGTCGCCGAGTCCTGGTGTCGCGTCGCTGGACCGGCAAGACCCTCCCTGACCACAAGGCCGACCGCGCCGAGTTCGTTCGGCAAATCCTCGCCTCGGTCGGTATCCAGCGCCCCGACCCGTCGCGGCTGATCGTGAAACCGGTCGAACCCGGAGACAAGAACGTGCCACCGCGAGAGCACCTGATCATGGCCTCGATCGCTCAGCGGATCAAATGGCGCGCCCAATACGAAACCGCACGCCTGGCAGCAAGTCCACCAGGCGAACAACAACATTCGGCAATCCAGAACGCAGCATAGGAAGGGGTCACCATGTCCAGGCTTCTCACCGAGAAGGAAGTGCGCGAACTCATCCCGGTCGGGCACAGCAAGTACTACGAGCTGATCGGCACCGGTGAGCTCCGGTCGGTAAAGGTCGGTCGGCGACGGTTCGTCACCGAACAGGCTGTGGCCGAATACATCTCGGCTCTGGATGCGGCGGCATGAGACAGCAGTTACCTCCTCAGATCACCAAGGTTACGGTGACCGATCGGAGCACCAAGAAGCCGGTTGTTCGGTACCAGGTGGTAGCCGATGCTGGCCGCGACCCGGTAACCGGCAAGCGGCATCAGATCCGTCGTCGTTACCGGACCGAGAAGGAGGCTCGAAAGGCGCTGGCGGACTTCACAGCTGGTGCCGCTGCGGGCACCTTCGTACCGCGTCGGGATGTGACGGTGGATGAGGTCTGCCGGGACTGGCTCGACAGCCTCCATTGGGCTCGGCGTACCACGCTGGCGGGATACCAGTACAACCTTGCGCCGCTGCGAGAACAGTACGGGACCATTCCGGTTCAGAAGCTGACTCGCAAGCACCTCGATGACCTGGTGGCCGCTCTTAAGAAGGGCGGCACGGTCACCGAGAAGGGCAAGGTTCGCCGTCCCTGGGCCGCGCGCTCGCTCAAGCGGACAGTGGAGACAACCTCGATGGTTCTCGACTACGCCATTGAGCGAAAATTGTTGGGACATAATGTGGCTCGGGCCATCAAGCCCAAGGCGGGCAAGAAGCGGAAGCCGGTCACCTACACGCCGGCCGAAGTGTCGCGGTTCCTGCTGAGCCTCGAAACCGATCGTGACGGCCACCTGTGGTTCCTGGCGCTGTGCGGCCTTCGTCGGAGCGAAATCGGCGGATTGCGCTGGAGTGGTGTCGATTTCAAACGCAAGATGCTGACCGTGCACATCGGGCGGGCTGCTGCCGGCGGCAAGGCGGTGGAGGACGATCCGAAAACTGAGTCATCGATTCGAGAGCTTCCGATGGATGACGAGATGGTGGAAGTTCTCAAGCGGGCTCGTCGTCGCCAGGCGGCCGACAAGCTACAGCTGGGGGAGGCGTATCAGGATCTCGGCTACGTGGCATGCAACGAGGACGGAACCCCCTACCATCCGGACACCCTGACCCATCGGTGGGCGCGGGCGGTCAAGCGTGCTGGGGTTCGTCACATTCGGCTCCATGACGCTCGTCACACCTGCGGCACGACGATGCATCTGCGCAAGGTCCCGCTGGCGGTCATCGCGGCCTGGCTGGGCCACGCTGACGCGAGTGTGACAGCGAGGATCTATACCCATTCGCAAGCCGACGCCCTGAGGGATGCGGCGAGGAGTTTGGGCGAGGTTGTGACAACTCGTGACACTGAGGCTGGCTGAGGTGACAGACAAGAAGGGCCCCCGACCGGTGAATTGCTGGTCAGGGGCCTTTGTCGTGTGTGCCCTCGGCAGGATTCGAACCTGCGGCCTTCTGCTCCGGAGGCAGACGCTCTATCCCCTGAGCTACGAGGGCGGGGATTGGACCCGGTCGACACCAGTGGTTACGTCGTCCGATCGGGCGGGGAAAGCGTATCGCATCACACGGCGTGCGCCAAAAGACAGGTCCGAGCAGGGATTCAGTTCGGTGTCACGGCACTACTGGGCCGGCATCGGCGCGCCCGGCATACCGGGGATGGCGGGAATGCCGGGGATGCCGGCGGGGAGTTCGTCCATCTGGCCGGTGGGCGGGACGGCCTTCTCCTTGTCGGCGTGGTGGCGCGACTTGGGGACGAAGTAGACGACCAGTGCGACGACCAGGACGGCGATCACCACGACCGCGCCCACCAGCGCCCAGGGAACACGCCGATGCTTCGGCGGGTTGGAATTGCCGTTGTACGCCCCGCCGGGGGCGGATTTGGCGGCGGCACGAATCGCCTTGGCTGATTTCGCGCTGGTGTTCGGCATCGGCTGGCGCTCTCTTCGGGTGCGTCGGTGGTTCTCGCGGTGTCGTCAGGACGGCCGGGGCCGCCGGTGCCGGATGCCGGGTGCGCCGAGCAGGTGCCCGCTGACGGCGCACACCCGCTCGGACCATAGGATAGAGACTCGTGACTCCAGCTGACCTTGCAGAACTCCTTCGTGCGACCGCGGCGAAGGTGCTCGTCGAACGTGGATCCGACCCTGCGGTCCTGCCCGACGAGGTCAAGGTGGAGCGTCCCCGTAATCCGGAACACGGAGACTATGCCACGAATGTGGCCATGCAGGTGGGCAAGAAGGCCGGAATGAATCCGCGCGAACTGGCCGGTCTGCTGGCCGACGCGCTGGCCGCCACCGACGGCATCGAATCCGCCGACGTGGCCGGCCCGGGCTTCCTCAACATCCGCCTCGCCGCGGCCGCCCAGGGAGCCATCGTGGAGCAGATCCGCGCCGCGGGCGCCGCCTACGGCACCGCGCAGGCGCTCACCGGCACCAAGATCAACCTGGAGTTCGTCTCCGCCAATCCGACCGGCCCGGTCCACCTGGGCGGAACCCGCTGGGCCTCGGTCGGCGACGCGCTGGGCCGCATTCTGGCCGCTCAGGGCGCCGACGTGACCCGCGAGTACTACTTCAACGACCACGGCGCGCAGATCGACCGCTTCGCCGAATCGCTGGTCGCCGCCGCCACCGGCGCGCCCACCCCGGAGAACGGCTACGCCGGCGCCTACATCTCCGAGATCGCGGGTCAGATCACCGCCGCCCATCCGGACGCGGTGAGTCTGCCGGAGAACGAGCGGCACGAACTGTTCCGCCGCGAGGGTGTGGAGCTGATGTTCGCCCACATCAAGCAGACGCTGCACGATTTCGGCACCGATTTCGACGTGTACTT
>NZ_BAFW01000017.1 GCF_000308535.1 Nocardia cerradoensis NBRC 101014
ATTCCCCGTAGTGGTAGGCGAGGGCGGTGAGATCGGCCGGGTCGAGTTCCTCGATCGCGGCGCCGATGCGGCGATGCCAGCGGTCGCGGCGGATCCGCGACAGATCCCCCAGCAGCGTGTCCCGCACCAGGACGTGGGCGAAACGTGCTCGCCCGCTGGCGGGTTCGTGCAGGAGCCCGGCGACGACTCCGGCCTCGACCGCGTCCAGCACCTCCTCCTCCCCCACCTCCGCGGCCCGCGCCAGAACCCCGAGGTCGAACTCGCGGCCGATCACCGCGGCCAGCCGCAACACGGATACGGCCGTCTCCGGAAGCCGGGACAGCCTGCGGCGCAGCACATCTCGCACACCTTCGGGGACCTCGGACGCCGCGACCAGCTCGCCCTCGCTCTGCAACAGGCGCGCGATCTCGATGAGGTAGAAGGGATTGCCGCCGGTGCGATCGTGCAATGTCGCCACCACCGGATCCGCGGGTGCGCGTCCGAGCAGAGCGCCGACCAGCCGGGCACTGTCGGCGGTCCCGAGCCCGCGCAACCGGATTCGCACACCGACGGTGGTCGCCGAGCTCGCCAGCGCATCGGCCAGCGCGGGCGGCACCTCGTCCGGCCGGTAGCCGATCACCGTGAAGACCGGTGCCCGGGTGGCCACCGCGGCGAGCAGCGCCGCGGTCTCGGCATCACAGCGGTGGGCGTCGTCGAGCAGGATCGCCAGCGGCCGCGCGTGCGCGACCGCGGTGAGATAGTCGATCACCGCCCGGTGCAGCAGGAAGCGACCATGCGCGCGGTCGGCCCGTTCCGACCCCGCGCCGTCGGTGAGCAGCGGCGCCAGTGCGGGCGCCAGGTCCCGCGGATCGTGTTCGCCGGCCAGGGCACGCAGGACCTCGACCCACGGCCACGCCGACGGGGCGGCCTCGTCCTCCGGGCAGCGACCGATCACCACGCGATATCCCCCGTCGCGCAAGTCGTCGCGAAGACGGTGCAGCAGAGCGGTTTTCCCGCTGCCCGCCTCACCCGCCACGGTCGCCGTCCGTGGTCCGTCGCCCCGGGCGGCCCCATGCAGCGCGGCGAGTTCGGCGTCGCGGCCGAACAGTACCGTCGCCGTCGCCGTGGCCGCCGTGGCCGGGTCGCGCGGCGGCAGCGACTCCGCGATCACCTTCTCCTGCACCGGGATTCGCTGCGCGAGAATGTCGGCTTCCAATCGCGTCAGGGCAGGTCCGGGATCGATGCCGAGTTCGTCGGCGAGGATTTCGCGCGCCTGCCGCAGAGTGGCGAGTGCGTCCGCTTGACGTCCGGCCCGATAACGCGCCAGCGCGGTGAGCCGCCAGGCCTCCTCACGCAGCGGGTGCTCGCGAGTCAGTACTTCGGCTTCGGCCGCCGCCAGCGCGGGTTCCTCCTGATCGAGCAGCGCCGCCGCCAGCTGTTCGCGCGCACTGAGCCGCAACTCCTCGAGCCGCGCCGCCTCCGCGGCCGCCCAGGCCTCCTGCGCATAGGCCCCGTACGCGGGACCCTGCCAGCGTGCCAGCGCCTGCTCGAGGGCGCGGCGCCGCCGCTGCGGATCGGTCTGCCGCGCGGCCAGATCCCACTCCGCGCCGAACAACCAGGCATCGACCGCCTCGGTGTCGAGCCGCAGCGCGTATCCGGGGGCGCGGCTGACCAGGACCGTCGCCGGTGCGCGCGGCGCCCGTTCGGGCTCCAGCAGCCGCCGCAGATTGGATATGTAGGCCTGCAGCGAGCCCAGCGCCCGCGGCGGCGGCTCGCCCCGCCACAGGTCGTCGATCAACCGGTCGACCGGTACCACCTCGCCCCGGGCGACCAGCAGCCGGGCCAGCACGCCGCGTTGCCGCGGACCGCCGAGATCGAGTTCACCCTGCTCGTCCGACGCGGTCAGCGCTCCGAGGACCCGAATCCGAACCATGATGCGCAAAGTCTAGGACGGGAGCCGCCAAGTGCGTCTCGAGTCGGCTGCAAGCGGCCGGCGCCACCCTCGTCGCAGTCCTCGACACCGACAGGAGCCGCCATGCCCACCACCCTCGCGCCCACCCGCCCCGACACCTTCGACATGCTCGTCGTGCACAACGCCTTTCGCAGCCACTTCCGCGCGCTTCCCGGCCTGGTCGCGCGCGTCGATGCGGGCGACGTCGAGCGCGCCCGGCAGCCCGCGGCATTCCTGGACGAGCTGTGCACCGGGCTGCACGAGCATCACACCGGCGAGGACGAGCTGATGTGGCCGCTGCTGCTCGAACGCGCCCCGATGCATGCCGGCGCGATACTGCGCATGGAGGAACAGCACGAACGCATCGCGGAGCTGATTCGGCGCGCGCGGCGTGATGCGGGCGAATTCGTCACGGCCGCATCGGCTTCGGTCCGTGACCGGCTCGCCGAAACGCTGCGTGTGCTCGCCGCCGCGCTGGACGAGCACCTGGCCGAGGAGGAACGTCAGGTCCTGTCCGTGGTCGAGGAGGTCATGACCGTCGCGGAGTGGCGGGCTCTCGGCGAGCGCGGCCGCGCGCAGATGCCGAGGAACCGCCAACTGATCTTCCTCGGCTTCATGATGTACACGGCGTCCGCATCCCAGCGGCGCAAACTTCTCGCGGAGATGCCGCCGGCGGCACGCCTGGCGTGGCGGGTGCTCGGGCGTCGCGGTTTCGCCCGGGAGTATCGCGCGATCTACCGCAGCGATCCCGAGTGGTGAGCGACCACTCGCGGCGCGCTCACCACCGGATGGCAGGGGCCGGAACGGTGGCGGACCGGGGAACCAGCCGTTGCGCGGCGGTGTAGGCATCCAGGGCCCCGGCGGCGACGTCCGCGGCGAGGCGGTCCAGATCCGGGTGGCTCCGCACGCGGGTGTGCACCAGCGACAGGATCTGCACGCGGGCGCGAGCGGTTCGTCGTTCCGGGTCGTCGTTGCGCTGGTGCGCGTCGATGGCCCGGGCCAGTTCGGGTATCCCGGTGCCGTTCTCGGCGACGAGGGTGAGGATGGGGGCCGACGATTCGCCGCGCAGTTCCCGCACCGTCCGGTCGGCGCCGGGCCGGTCGGCCTTGTTCACCACGAGGATGTCGGCGACCTCCAGCAGTCCCGCCTTGGCGGCTTGAATGGCATCTCCCGCACCGGGATTCAGGATGACCACGGTCGGATCGGCGACCGCGGCGACCTCGATCTCCGATTGCCCGACCCCGACCGTCTCGACCAGGATCCGCTCGTAGCCGAGGTCGGCGAGCAGCCG
>NZ_BAFW01000016.1 GCF_000308535.1 Nocardia cerradoensis NBRC 101014
GCGTGAGCCGGGTGCCAACGGACCGCAGGCGCCCACGGCGCAGCCGAACGCGAATCTGCCGCAGCGCGGCGGCTCCGCTACCGCGCAGCCGACCTCGGGTCTGGCCGCCAATATGCTCAAGCGTCAGCCGGGTGCGGCGGGTCAGCCGCCGCGGCCGGGCCGTCCGACCGGACTGCCGCAGCGGCCGCCGGCCGGCGGTAACGGTCTCTCGCAGCGCGAAGGCGGTCTGCCACAGCGTGATTCGGGCTCGAGCCTGCCGCCTCGGGAAGGTGGCCTGCCGCAGCGCGGTGGCTCCGGACTGCCGCAGCGTGCGCCCGCCGGTGAGGACCGCCCCGCGGCGAGCCCGCCGGCTCGCGAACTCGGCGCCAACGGACTGCCGCAGCGGACCCCGGGCACCAACGGCGCCCCGGCGCGTGAGGGTGGCCTGCCGCAGCGGGAATCCGCGAACGGTGGTCTGCCGCAACGGGAACCGTCCAACGGCGACCTGCCGCAGCGCGGCGTCGGAGGCGGACTGCCGCAGCGGACCCCGGGTTCCAACGGCGCGCCGTCGCGCGAGGGTGCGCCCACCGGTCTGCAGCGCGATGCCGGTAACGGTCTGCCGCAGCGCGACGCCGGTATCGGTCTGCCGCAGCGGGACGCCGGTAACGGCCTCCCGCAACGGGATTCGGGCAGCGGTCTGCCACAGCGCGGTGCCGGTGGCGGACTTCCGCAGCGCGAGGGCATCGGCGGACTTCCGCAGCGCGACGCCGGAAGTGGTCTGCCGCAACGAGAGTCGAATGAGGGTCTGCCGCAGCGTGCCCCGGCCGCGGGCGGTCTGCCGCAGCGGCAGCCGGGTGCCGGTCTGCCGCCGCGGCCGGAACCCACCCCGGGGCTGAGCCTGCCCGGACGTCATGCGCCGCAGCGGGACAGCTCCGCCGCGGACGCGAATGCGGAATCCGGTGAGGGTCGTGAACGCGGCCGCCACAGTTACCGGTCGAATCCGCAGAAGACGGCCTCGTTCTTCCAGACCCGGCTGCAGCCCGCAGCCGACGCCGGCCCGTCGGAAGGGGGGAGTCCGATCTTCGCCGAGATGATGTCGGCGTGGCTCGCGGACCCCGACCCGGACCGGTCCCAAGTCGCCGCCTCCTTCGAATCCCCAGGTGACGAAGGCTGGCAGGCTGCCCGGCGGGCAGTGGAAACCTCGTCGGAGAAGCGGACGGCGGCCGGATTGCCGCAGCGCGATCCCGGTAATCGGCTGGTTCCCGGTGGCGTCACCGGGCGGGCCGATCGGACGCCGAGCCGCGACCCAGAGTCGATCAGGTCAAGTCTGAGTCGTCACCAGCAGGGCGTCCGGGATGGCCGCGCAATGGGAGCAATGAACCTAACCGGAGATAAAGGAGACCGATGAACCCCGATCTAGGTGGTACGAACCGTCAGCTGGATTGGCTGGTTTCGAACTTCGCCAACGAGGTTCCGGGCGTCGCTCATGCCGTGCTGGTTTCGGCGGACGGCCTGTTGATGGCCGCGAGCGCTCAATTGCCCGTTGACCGTGCCGAACAGCTGTCCGCCGTGACCGCAGGTTTGGCCAGCCTCTCTGTCGGCGTTTCGAACCTGTTCGAAGGCGGCACGGTACTGCAGTCCGTGGTCGAGATGGAACACGGTTACCTACTGCTCATGGCAGTCGGTGACGGGTCCTATCTGGCCGTGCTGACGAACACGTCCTGCGATATCGGCCAGGTGGGCTACGAGATGGCTCTGCTGGTCGAGCGGGTGGGCCAGACAGTCCAGGCCACACCTCGCGTCACGATGGGTTCCTGATGGTGGGATGGACATAGACAACCAGCACGTGGGGAGCGCCGAGCCCAGCCTCGTCCGTCCGTACTCGCTGACCGCCGGTCGTACGCGGCCGACGGTGGAGTTGGCATTGGAGGCGCTCGTCGCATCGCATCCGGTCGCCCTGGAGCGGCAGTTCGAACTGACCAACATCGAGACGTCAATCGTGGAGTTGTGCAGAGAATCGCCATCTGTTGCGGAACTTGCTGCCCGACTGGGTATTCCGATCGGGGTGGCTCGAGTGCTCGTCGCCGACCTCATCGAGGCGGGACATGTTCGAGTTTCGGCGACTTTGAAAGACGATTCGAGCGACGATGAACGTCGCGAGCTGATCGAAAGGGTTCTCAGTGGACTCCGGCGTATTTGATTCGACGGCCCAGGTCGATACCCGCAACGCCAAGCCGACCTCCGCGAAGATCGTGGTGGCCGGTGGCTTCGGTGTGGGTAAGACGACCTTGGTCGGTGCTGTATCGGAGATTGTTCCGCTGCGCACCGAGGCTTTGGTGACCAACGCCAGTGTGGGCGTCGACAGCCTGGCCGCCGTGCCGACGAAGGCCACCACCACGGTGGCCATGGACTTCGGCAGGATCAGCCTCGCCGACGATTTGGTGCTTTATCTGTTCGGCACACCCGGCCAGTACCGCTTCTGGTTCATGTGGGACGACCTGATTCGCGGCGCCATCGGGGCGGTAGTGCTGATCGACACCAGACGGCTCGAGGATTCCTTCGCCGCCGTCGACTACTTCGAGGCTCGTGGGCTGCCGTTCCTGGTGGCCATCAACGAGTTCGACGACGCACCGCGGTACCCCCTGGAGGACATCCGCCAGGCGCTGGCCGTCCCGGCGGACGTGCCGATCATGTCGATCGACGCGCGCCGCCGCGAGCCGGTGAAGCAGGCGCTGGTCTCGGTCACCGAGTACGCGCTGCGCAAAGTGGTTCAGGGTTACTGATACGCCGGCGAGCGGCCGCGCGACGCGGCCGCGTCGGCGCGCGGTGGCACCACGACCGCCGATCGCCCGCTCCGGCGCGGTTACGCTCGGGGCGTGAAGATCTCGGCGCGTGAGTTTTTCGACGGTGTGCTCGATCCCGGTTCGTATCGCAGCTGGGATCGAGAACCGATCGAGATCGCCACCGCACCGGCGTATCACGCGGAACTGACCGCCGCCGCCGAGCGCAGCGGCACCGACGAATCGGTCCTGACCGGTGAGGGACGGTTGCGCGGGCGGCGCGTCGCGGTGATCGCGTGTGAATTCGGCTTTCTCGCCGGATCGATCGGCGTGGCCGCCGCCGAGCGGATCGTCACCGCCGTCGAACGCGCCACCGCACTGGGTCTGCCGCTGCTCGCCTCGCCCACCTCCGGCGGAACCCGCATGCAGGAGGGCACGGTCGCCTTCGTGCAGATGGTGAAGATCGCGGGCGCGGTGGCCGCGCACAAGTCGGCCGGCCATCCCTATCTGGTGTATCTGCGCGATCCCACGATGGGCGGAGTGTTCGCGTCCTGGGGTTCGCTGGGGCATATGACCTTCGCCGAGCCCGGTGCGTTGATCGGATTCCTGGGGCCGCGGGTGTACGAAGCGCTCTACGACCGGCCGTTCCCCGAGGGCGTGCAGACCGCGGAGAACCTGTATCGCAACGGGGTCATCGACGGGGTGGTGCCGGTCCGGTTCTTCCGCCGGATCGCGCACCGGGTGTTGAATGTCGCGGTTCCCGTTGCGGGACAGGCGAATTCGCTGTCGATCGCTTCGACCGCGCAGGGTGTGGGGCGAGTGGGTTCGCCGGGCGCTGAGGGAGTGGAGACACCGGCGTGGGAGTCGGTGCTGATCTCCCGTGATCCGCGGCGCCCCGGCATTCGCGAGTTGTTGCGGCAGGCGTCCGATCGGGTGCCGTTGAGCGGTACGGGTCAGGGCGAATCCGATCGCGCCGTCGTGCATGCTCTGGCCCGCCTGCGCGGCGAGCCGTGCGTGATCTTCGGTCACGATCGGGCCGGCCGGACCGGGGAGAACACCATGGGGCCGGCGGCGTTGCGGGAGGCCCGCCGCAGTATGCACCTCGCCGCCGAACTCCACATACCGTTGGTCCTGGTCATCGACACCGCGGGCGCGGCACTGTCGCGGGAGGCCGAGGAACGGGGTCTTGCCCCCGAAATCGCCCGCTGCCTGGCCGATCTGGTCACGCTGGATACACCGACCGTCTCGGTGCTGCTGGGGCAGGGCACCGGTGGCGGCGCGCTCGCGCTGCTTCCCGCCGACCGTGTCCTCGCCGCGACGCACGGCTGGCTGGCCCCACTTCCGCCGGAAGGCGCCAGCGCCATCGTCTTCCGCGACACCGCGCACGCCGCGGAACTGGCTGCCGCCCAACGGGTCCGGGCCGCGGACCTGCTCGCCGACGGCGTCGTCGACCGTATCGTTGCCGAACATCCCGACGCGGCCCGGGAACCCATCGATTTCTCCCGGCGCATGGTTGCCGCGATCGCCGAGGAATTGGCCGCCCTCCGCGCGCGGCCGACCGCCGCCCTCCGCGCCAGTCGACGGAACCGCTACCGCCGCTTGGGCGTTCCCGGCTGACGAACCCCTGGCGCACGGCGCGCGATGCTCAGGGCAGTGCCGACCGAAGCGATCGCGTCCCGATCCGAGTGCCGCGCACGTCTGCGTTCCGCACCTAGAGTCGGCAACCGAGCGCTGAGCGTCGACGTCCTGGCTGGCAGGGGCGCATGATCCGAACACGCAGGAGCGCGTCGTTGACGGCTCGGCAAACCGCTTCTACGGTCGGAACGGTGACCTTTCGCAGCGAGAGCAGCACAGTACCGTCGGTGATCCTCAACGACGGCCATCTGATTCCGAGGCTGGGCTTCGGGGTCTTCCAGGTGCCGGAGGGACAGACCTTCGACACGGTTACCGCCGCGCTCGAGGCGGGGTACCGCAGCATCGACACCGCCGCCGCCTATGGGAACGAGGCCGAGGTGGGGCGGGCGATCGCCGAATCGGGGCTGGCGCGCGACGAGGTCTTCATCACCACCAAGCTGTGGAATGCCGACCAGGGCTACGACTCCACCCTGCGCGCATTCGAAGCGAGTATGGAGCGGCTGGGGTTCGAGTACCTCGATCTGTACCTGATCCACTGGCCGGTACCGAGCGCGGACCGCTACGTCGACACATTCCGCGCCTTCCAGTCACTGAAGACGCAGGGTCGGATCGGTTCGATAGGTGTGTCGAACTTTCAGCCGGAGCAGCTGCGGCGACTGATCGGTGAGACCGGTGAAGTGCCGGCCGTGAATCAGGTCGAATTGCATCCGGCGCTCGCGCAGAACACGCTGCGTGCCTTCCACGCGGAACACGGCATCGCCACCGAGGCGTGGAGTCCGCTCGGCCAGGGTGCGGAACTGAAGGATCCCACCGTGGGCGCGGTCGCCGAACAGGTCGGCCGCACGCCCGCCCAGGTCCTGATCCGGTGGCATCTGCAGCTGGGCAACATCGTCATCCCGAAGTCGGTGAACCCGGAGCGCATCCGGGAGAACTTCGACGTGTTCACCTTCGAACTCGACGCCGAGCAGATGACCACCCTCAACGCGCTCGATACCGGCAGCCGCGTCGGCCCGGATCCCGACACGTTCACCATGGGGCTCGACTGAGGCGCTGTGGCACTCAGGGCAGCCCCAGGTAACGCGTGAGTTCCACCGCTGCCGCCCGCCCTGCCCGGTTCGCGCCGATGGTGCTGGCCGACGGGCCGTAACCGATCAGGTGGATGCGCGGGTCGGTGGCCACCTGCGTGGCGAGGCGGCCCGTCATGGTGATGCCGCCGCCGGGCCCGCGCAGTCGCAGTGGGGCCAGGTGGTCGAGCGCGCTGCGGAAACCGGTGGCCCAGAGGATCACATCGGCAGGCCGGAAGCTGCCGTCGGCCCAGCGCACGCCCTCCGGTTCGATGCGGGCGAACATCGGATGCCAGGTCAGCGCGCCGCGCGCTCGGGCGGCGCGAATCCGGTCGTCGACCGGCAGTCCGGTCACCGACACCACCGATCGCGGCGGCAGCCCCCGTCGCACGCGGTCCTCGACCATCGCGACCGCCCGGCGGCCCTCGTCGGGCCCGAACGGACCCTCGCGCCAGCGCGGTTCCGTCCGCGACACCCACGTCGTGCTCGTGACCTGGGAGATCTCATCGAGCAGCTGCACCGCCGAGATCCCCGCGCCGACCACCACGACGTGCTTCCCGGCGAACTCCGCCGCGCTGCGGTAGTCGTGGGCGTGCAACTGCCGCCCGGCGAAGGTTTCCGCGCCCGGATAGTACGGAATGAACGGCTTTTCCCAGGTGCCGGTCGCATTGATCACGCCGCGCACGCGGAGCGTCTCGCCGGTGGCACCCGGTGATCCGGTCGGTGCATCCGTCGATCGCCGCGAATCGGCGGCCGCGGACGGCTCGTCGGGTGAGCCCGGATCGGTGAAAGCATCGCGAGGCGTCGATCCGCCCGGCTCCGCTGCCGTGCTCGCCTCGCGAGCCGTCGAGGGCAGGCCATCGTCGCCGGTAACGGGCGGTCGAACGACGGAAACTCCTGCAGCCGAGCGGTTTTCACCGGCCGCGGTCTCGACGTGCAACAGCCCGTCCACCAACGTCCCCGGACATGTTGCGGTGGTTGCCCGATCGCACACCACCCGGACCGACACCGGCCGGCGAACCTGCAGGTCGAACCGCTTTTCGTACAGCTCGAAATAATGCGGCACCGCGGTGGCGGCGGGGACGGAATCCGAACCGGCCGGCAGGGTTTCGGTGAACGACATCCCCGGCAGGTCGTGCACTCGATTCACCGTGCTCAAAGTCAGTGACGGCCAGCGGAATTGCCATGCGCCACCGGGGCCGGGGGCGTGGTCGACGATGACGAAATCGACGCCGGGAGTCAATCCGAGCCGCCGCAGGTGATAGCCGACCGACAGTCCGGCCTGGCCGGCGCCGATCACCACAATCTCGAAATCGGGTGCGGTCACCGCCGTCACAGTACGCGTCGGGTGCGTTGCGGCAACTGTCCGGCGCATACAGTGGAGTCGATACCGACCGGCGGGTGCGGTGAGGTGCGCCCCCGGAAGAGAAACCGCGCGAATGGGGAGAGGTCAGATGCTCGCAGTGAGCCGGGATGGTGACGTGGTCACCATCGAATTGCAGCGCCCGCAGCGCCGCAACGCCCTCAACGACGAGTTGGTGGCAGCGTTGCGGGAGGCCGTCACGTCCGCGGCGGCCGACGCGCGGGTGATCGTGCTGACCGGTCAGGGTCCGATTTTCAGTGCCGGCGCCGATCTGTCCGGCGTCTACTCGTCGGATTTCCTCGACGGACTGCTCGGTCTGTTGCGCACCATCGAAACGGTCCCGGTGCCGGTGATCGCCGCCATCAACGGCGGCGCGCTCGGCGCCGGCGTGCAGCTGGCGCTGGCCTCCGACCTGCGGGTGATGAGCCCGGATTCCTACATCGCCATTCCGGCCGCGAAGCTGGGCATCTCGGTGGATCGCTGGACGGTGCGCCGGCTGGTCGCACTGATCGGCGGCGGCCCGGCACGGACCGTGCTGATGGGTGCCGAGAGTGTATCCGCCTCCGACGCATACACTTTCGGCTTCGCCAACCGGCTCGGCACCCTGGCCGACGCGCAGGAATGGGCGAAGTCGATCGCCCAGCTCGCCCCGCTCTCGCTGCGTCACCTCAAGCTGGTGTTCAACGACGACGGCACCCGCGGCGAGGACACTCCCGAGCAGCGCGCCGCCCTGGAAGCGGCCTGGCGCAGCGCCGACGCCGAGGAGGCGCGGCTGGCGCGGGAACAGAAGCGCGCGGCGAAGTTCGTGGGCCGCTGATGGCCGGCACCGAGATCGTCGCGGCCGCCCGCCGAGCGGCGCTGGCCGCGGCCGGGCTGGTCGGATTGCGCTGGGTGGTACGGGCGGCGTGGCGGATTCCCGTGGAAATGGGGGCGTCCGCCGCCGCCATCGCACCGCTGGCGACGCGGTCGGCGAGCTACCGCGACCGGCAGTTCCACAACACCGAACCCAGCAGCCAGATCTCGCCCGGCGCGGGTGCGTCCCTGCTGCTGTCGGCACTGACCCGTCGCGATGTGGGGCGGCCACCGGCGCCGATCCCGCTGGCCGGCGCCGAACATCCCGAGGAGGCGGCCGAGCTGGCGGTGACCTGGTTCGGCCACGCCACCGCGCTGATCGAGGTCGACGGCTACCGCATCCTCACCGATCCGGTGTGGAGCGAGCGGGTCTCGCCGTCGCCACTGGTCGGCCCGGCCCGGCTGCATCCGGTGCCGGCGCCGCTGTCGTCGCTGCCCGCGCTGGACGCGGTGGTGATTTCGCACGATCACTACGACCATCTGGACCGTGAGACCGTGCGCGCGCTGGTGGCCGCTCAGGACGCGCCGTTCGTGGTGCCGATCGGGATCGGCGCCCATCTGCGCAAATGGCAGGTGCCGGAGGCGCGCATCATCGAATTGGATTGGAACACTTCCACGTCCATCGCCCGCCCGGGGCGCGGTGAGCTCACCGTCACCTGCACCGAGGCGCGGCACTTCTCCGGGCGCGGCTTCACCCGTAACACCACGCTGTGGGCGTCGTGGGTCTTCGCGGGCCCGCGGCGACGGGCATATTTCGGCGGCGACACCGGATACACGAAGGCGTTCGCCGAAATCGGCGCGACCTACGGTCCGTTCGATCTGACCCTGCTGCCGATCGGCGCCTACGACGTGCACTGGCCGGATGTGCACATGAATCCCGAGGAGGCGGTCCGCGCCCACGCCGACGTGTGCGTCGGCGACGCCGAATACGGCATCTTGGTGCCGATTCACTGGGCCACGTTCAACCTGGCCTTCCACGGCTGGTCGGAACCGGTCCGCAGACTTGTTGCGGCGGCGCGTGCAGCGGGTACCCGGGTAGTGGTGCCGCTTCCCGGCGGGCGGATCGATACCGATGCGGTATCACCGCAGGTCTCCTGGTGGGAGGATGTGCGCTAGCAACGCAGTCGACGAGTGAAGGAGTGGGCTTCATGAGTTTGATGGATACGCTCAAGGGTTTGGTGGGTAAGGGCCGCGACGCGGCCTCGCAGAACGCGGACAAGGTGCACGGAGCGGTCGACAAGGCCGGCGGCTTCGTCAACGAGAAGACCGGGGGCAAGTACTCCGGCCACATCGACAAGGGCACCGAGGCCATCAAGAAGAACATCACCCAGCAGGGCGGCAACACCCCGCCACCGGCGCCCGAGCCGCCCGCCGCGCCCCCGCAGACTCCGCCCGCGACGCCGCCGCAGGCGCCGCAACCGCCGGAGGGCTGAGGGCGAGGCGGGATGCCCGGTTCGCCCGGGCTCACTCGCCGATCGACGACGGATACCGGCCGGAGGCTCACTCCTCCGGCGGTACCCGTCTTCGCTTTACACTGCGACTATGGCGGCGCGCCGCGAGTTCGGGGGCATCGAGGTCGGTCTGACCAACCTCGACAAGGTGCTGTACCCGGCGACGGGCACCACCAAGGGCGAGGTGATCGACTACTACACCGCCATCGCACCGGCTCTGCTGCCGCATATCGCCGATCGTCCGGTGACGCGTAAGCGCTGGCCCAACGGGGTGGGCGAATCCTCGTTCTTCGAGAAGAATCTGGCCGCGCACGCACCGAAATGGATCGAGCGTCGGCCGATGGAACATTCCGATCGCCGGGTGAACTATCCGGTCATCGATTCGGTGGCCGGTCTGGCCTGGCTCGGACAGCAGGCGTCGCTGGAAATCCATGTCCCGCAATGGCGTTTCGTCGACGGCTCGCGCGGCCCGGCCACCCGCATCGTCTTCGACCTCGATCCCGGGCCCGGAGTGGAACTGGCCGATTGCGCATCGGTGGCGTTGTGGATTCGCGATACCGTGCGCGACGCCGGTCTCGACGCCTATCCGGTGACCAGCGGCAGCAAGGGTATTCACATCTATGTGCCGCTGGATCGGGTACTGAGTCCCGGCGGCGCCTCGACGGTCGCCAAGCAGCTGGCGACCGGCCTGGAGAAGCTGCATCCGGCACTGGTCACGGCGACGATGGCGAAGGCCGTGCGGCCGGGCAAGATCTTTCTGGACTGGAGCCAGAACAATCCGGCGAAGACCACCATCGCGCCGTATTCGATGCGCGGGCGCGAGCAGCCGACGGTGGCGGCACCGCGCAGCTGGGACGAAATCGCCGATCGACACCATCTGCGGCAGTTGCGTTTCGACGAGGTGCTCGAACGCTGGCGCTCCGACGGGGATCTGCTGGCGGGCCTGGATCCGCCCCTGGGCAGTGCCGGCGCCTCGGATCCGCTGCAGACCTACCGATCCATGCGTGACCCCGCCCGCACCCCGGAACCGGTTCCGCCCGGCCCGCCCGACCCGGGAGCGGGTGATCGCTTCGTGGTGCAGGAACATCACGCGCGGCGACTGCACTGGGACGTGCGGCTCGAACGCGACGGTGTGCTGGTGTCGTGGGCGGTGCCGAAAGGGCCGCCGACCTCGCCGTCGCAGAACCGGCTCGCCGTGCACACCGAGGACCACCCTATGGAATATCTGCATTTCCACGGCACCATCCCGCATGGCGAATACGGGGCCGGGCAGATGACGATCTGGGATACCGGCACCTACGACACCGAGAAGTGGCGCGCGGACGAGGTGATCGTCCAGTTTCACGGCGAGCGCCTCAACGGCCGCTACGCCTTCATCCGCACCGACGGCAAGCAGTGGTTGATGCACCTGATGAAATCACAGGCTGCCGAGCCGGAAGACGATGCGGGGCAGGGTGGTTCGAGCGACGGGCAGGGCGGCGCCGCGCCGGACGGCGACACTGAACGTCGGCGTGGCGGCTCCGAAACCGGTGGCGTGGGCGGTGATTCCGTCGCGCGGGCGGGGGCCGAGTTCCCGCGCGGGCTGTCACCGATGCTGGCGACCTCCGGGGAGGTGGCGAAGCTCGGCGCCCGGGACTGGGTCTTCGAGACCAAATGGGACGGGTTCCGGGTCATCGTCGAAATAGACGACGACGGCGTGGTGATCCGCAGCCGCGCGGGCAATACCGTCACCGGCCGCTATCCGCGGATCGCCGAGCTGGGGCGGCAACTGCGGGGGCATCGGATCGTGCTCGACGGTGAGGCGGTCGTGTTCGACGCCGAGGGCGCGTCGAATCTGGCTCTGTTGCAGGCGGATCCGGCGCGGGCCGACCTGGTCGCGTTCGATGTGCTGTATCTGGACGGCACCTCGCTGCTGCGCAAACGCTACGCGGATCGGCGGCAGGTATTGGAGGCGCTGGCCGAGGGCGTGCCGTCGCTGCTCGTCCCGCCGCGCCTGGACGGTTCGGGCGCCGACGCCCTGGAATACAGCCGCGAGCATCGTCTCGAGGGAGTCGTCGCCAAACGTAAGGATTCGGTCTATCTGCCCGGCAAGCGCGGCCAGTCGTGGATCAAGACCCGCAACTGGCGCACCCAGGAGGTGATCATCGGCGGCTGGCGGCGCAGCGCCGCACGGGAATTCGCCTCCCTGCTGGTGGGCGTCCGCCACGAAGGCGAGTTGTACTACATCGGTCGAGTGGGCACCGGCTTCAGCGATCGCGAGATGTCGGAGCTGACCGCGCGGCTGCGCCCGCTGCGCCGCAAGACCAGCCCCTTCGCCAACGAGCTGACCGCCGACGAACGCAAGGATGCCGTCTGGGCGACGCCGAAGATAACCGGCACGGTGCGGTATATGAACTGGACCGAATCCGGGCGGCTGTGGCATCCGGCGTGGGTGCCGGAGGAGAAGTAGCGGGAGCCGCCGCGACCTCAGTACGTGGTGTCGTTCCACTTGGTCGTGCCGGCCGGGGCGGCCAGCGTGCTGACGAGGTCGACACCCGCGATGATCAACGCGGGGCCGCCGACCACGATCGTGCCGATGATGGCTCCCACCGTTGCGCCGGTGATGAATCCGGCGATGATGCCGGGGCCGGTGGGCGCGGCGACGGCCGCACCGAGCACACCGCCGATGACCGCGCCGGCGGCCGTGCCGACGAAGCTGCCGATCGCCGTCGCGAGCCCGAACTGGGTGGCGAAGGCGTTCATCGCATTCTGGTTCTCCCGGGGCGAGGCCACCGGCGTCACCGGCGCGGGCCGCGCCGCCGCGGCGTCCTTCACCACGGTCAGATCCAGGACCCGGGAGTCGTTGCGCACCTGGTGGGGCATGGGATATTCCAAGCCGTCCTGCCGGAAGGACAGCGGCAGCGTGACGAGTGTCCGGCCGTCGGCGTCGGTGACGTCGACGGTGCGACCTTCCGCGTCGACGCGGAAGAAGCCGCCGTCGAGAGTGGTTTCGACGGTGTTGCCCGTCAGATGGGTTTCGTAGCGCACCGTGGGTGCGCCGGTATCGGCATGGACGGTACCTGCCCCGAGGGCAACGGCCACCACTGCCGGAAGGGCAACAGCGGCGAACTTGCGCAGAAACATTCCGGTTCCAATCTCCATCAGGAAGACATTCGGCAGCCGAAAACGACGCGCGCTGAGAACCCAATACCCCCGACGTATTTCAACCCCTGCGCGTGGAGCCGCGGTCCGGCTAACTCACTGAAGTAACCGTACCTTCACTCGGTCGTAAAGTGGAGCGAATTCGATCCGCTGACTTGGTTTTTCGCAAAGCGAACACGTTTGCCCGCTCCTGCTGTCAGTTGCTGGCTATTTGCTTCGGCGAGTTACAGCAACACGCCGATTGCCGCCGCGCCGCCGCACACGACCACCGACACGATCAGGGCGAGGTAATCGGCGCGGTGGGGTCCGGCCGGATGGGCGGTCAATTCGCCCGTCCCGCCGCGGGCCGTGATGGCCTCACCCAATTCGCCGGCCCGGCGGGTGGCGACGGCCATGGCCGCGGTGAGAATGTCCACGAGCGGATTCGCGGCTCCGCGCGCCATGGAACCGTCCTTGGGACGTAGCCGGCGGGCGGCGCGCAACACCCGGATCTCGTCCATCAGCAGCGGCAGTCCGCGCAGGGTCAACGCCACGACGACCGCCCACTCGTCCACCGGAATCCGCAGCACCCGCAGCGGCGCACCGAGTTTGGCGAGGGCGGGGGCGATCTCGCTCATCGGGGTGGTCCACGCGATCAGGAACGAGGTGGTCAGCAGGATCAGCCCGAACAGGGTGACCTGGACATACCGCAGGACGGCGGTTCCTCCGGTGGGGATGGTGATGAGCCCGCCGAGCACGATCAGGGCCCAGAACCACCACGGCAGCCGTGGCAGCGTGCCCAGCGGCAGCCGGGCGGCCAGTCCGATCACGAGCAGGAAGGCGACCACCACACCGAGGACCGGCCACGTGGGCTGCAACATCAGCAGGACGCTGATGAAGAAGGCGACGATCATCTTGGTTCCGGCCCAGAGCCGATGGATCGGGCTGTCGACCGGAACTTCGCGCAGCAGCACCATACTCATCGCGCACCTCCGAGGGCGTCGCCGTGCCGGCCCCGGCTGTGGCGCTTCCTGCCCCGCGCTCGGTCGGGTTCGGGGCGAGCGCCGTCCGTGCCCGCCTGAACGGGTTCGGACCGCGTGCCCGCGATCCCGGCTTCCCCGCGCCCGTCGCCGTCGGCGGGCGGACCTACCACCGGTTCGGCCGGTCCCGGAGACGCGGCCGGGGCACCGGCGGTATCGGCCGGACTGTCGGCGGCGGCCGCGACGGCGGGCAGGCTTTCCAGAATCAGACCGGATTGCAGGTGGACCGTGCGGTCACAGACGCTCTCCATATCGGCCACATCGTGGGAGATGACGATCAGTGTCAGTCCCGAATCCCGCAGCCGGGCGAGCAGTTCCACCACTTCCGCGCGGCCCTGCGGATCGAGTCCGGCCAAGGGTTCGTCGAGCACCACGACCTGCGGGCGGCTGGCGACGATCGCGGCGAGGACTACGCGCTTGGCCTGACCGCCCGACAGTTCCTCGATCGAGCGCGAGGCCATCGCCCGGTCCAGCCCCACCGCGTCGAGGGCGCGGCCCACCGCGCCGGAGCCGGTGCCGTGCCCGCCCCAGTCCTCGATCTCGGCGCCGACGGTCTGGCGCTGCAGTTGCAGCCGGGAATGCTGGAAGGCCAGCTCGACCGCGCCGATGCGCTTGTGCACGGGCCGGGATCCGGTGTAGTCGCACAGTCGGCAGCTGCCGGTGGTCGGCACGACGAGCCCGGCCATGATCCAGGCCAGGGTGGATTTCCCCGACCCGTTGCCGCCGACCACGAGCAGCGTCTCACCGCGGTGGACGGTCAGATTCACCCCGCGCAACGCGGTCGCCGCCCACGGCGTGCCGCGATTGTAGGTGTGGCGCACATCCCGCAGTTCCAGTAGCGGTTCGCCGATCGGGCAGCGCCGCGGATTGCGCACCGGGCGCGGCCAGGCCGGCAGATGTTCGACCTGGCGGCCACCGGAGAGATGGATGACCCGGTCGGCGGCCGCCGCGTCGGCCTCGTGGTGGGTGACCAGGACGACGGCCATCCGGTGCCGGGCGGGCAATCCGGCCAGCAGCGCGACCAATTCCCGCCGGCCGTCCGGATCGATCATCGAGGTGGCCTCGTCGGCCACGAGCAGTGCGGGATCACGTGCCAGCGCGGCCGCCACCGCCAGCCGCTGTTGCTGGCCGCCGGACAGGGTCGCGGTCTCCGCGCCGCCGAGCCCGCTCAGCCCGACCTCGCACAGCAGCGCCTCCACGTCGACGGCCCGCGCGGCCTCGGCGGGCAGGCCCCACACCACGTCGTCGGCCACCAGCACTCCGAGTGTCTGGCTCTCGGGCCGCTGCAGCACCAGCGCGGTGCCGCCGACCACGCCGAGCCCCGCCGAACCGGGACGTTCGACCGTGCCGCCGGTGGGCGGAAGTCCGGCCAGCAGGCGGGTCAGCGTGGATTTCCCGGATCCGTTGTGGCCGACGACCGCGACGAACTCGCCGATCTCGACGCTGAGGTCGATATCGGTCAGCGCATCGGCACGTGCCCCCGGATAGCGGAAGGACACACCGCGCAACCGCACCGGCACCGGCGCGACCGCCCGCGTATCGGCCGGCGCGTCCAGCCGGTCCCGCCCCGGCAGCCACTCCAGCCGATCCAGGACCGATCCGAGGACGAACCAGGAGAACACCGCGGTGAAGACCACGCCGAGGAATACGCCGCCGCCGATGTAGAGCCACCACCAGGCCAGCACACCGTCGGTCACCGAGACGACACCGTTGCCCAGCGATTCCAGTTGTGGCTGCCGGGAGAGCATGTGATCGATGCCCTGGGCGATATTGCGCACGTTGTCGAAGACCAGCCGGCGCGAGGCGGCGAACAGGAAGAGCATGCCGACCGAGAACGCCGCCCAGATGAATCCGGCCAGTGACGACAGGCACAGGACGGTGATCAGGCCGCGGTGCCGGCGTTTGACGGTGCCGATGATGCCGCCGATCGTCGCCGCGCTGACCACCGTGGCCGCCGGCACCAGACCGGCGGCGACGAAACTCACCAGGGTCGCGGCGACGGTCGCACCCAGGATGGCGCGCAGCCGGTAGCGCTGCGCCAGCAGGCCCATCGGCACCGCGGCGACCAGATTGAGGGCCGCCGCGTAGGGCACCACCGAGCCGATGGTCACCAGCCCGACTGTCACCCCACCGAGGACCGCCGCGGTGGCGAGTTCGACGGGGCGCAGCGGGCCGTGAGCGATTCGCGGCTCGGCGCCGGCGGAGGGAGGCGCGGTCACGGCTCAAGTCTGCCAGCACCGGCGGACTGCGGGACGGCCCTCGCCGGGGCGAAGGGCGCACGCGGACCGCCTGCGCTGGTCATCACGTGCGGACCGGCTCCGGTGCGCGCAGCACGTAGTCGTCCGGGTTCAGCGACCGGGTGCGCACGCGGTACGCGGTGACGGTGCCGGGCCAGTTGTTGGTGATCCGCCCGGCGGCGTTGCGGTACCAGCTCGAGCACGCGGTCCACGGCGTGCGCAGCAATCGGCGCTGGGTGTGCGCATCGAAGGCGGCCGCGGTCTCGGGCTTCACCTCGAGACAGGATCCCGGATGTTCGCTCAGGTATGCCACGGCCTGCCGGATGTAGCGGGCCTGGCATTCGATCATGTAGATGATCGAGCCGGTGCCCAGATTGGTGTTGGGTCCGTACATCAGGAACAGATTCGGGAATTCCGGAACCGTCATCCCGAGATAGGCGCGGGCTCCCTCGGCCCAGACCTTTTCCAGTTCCGCGCCCTCGCGACCGAATATTCGGATCGGCCAGAGGAATTCGCTGCCCTTGAAGCCGGTGCCGTAGACGATCACGTCGGCCGGGTACACGGTTCCGTCCGCGGTGCGCACGCCCTCGGACACCACCTCGGCGATGGGCTCGGTGACGACGTCCACATTCGGCCGCATCAGCGCCGGGTAGTACTCGTTGGAGAACAGCACCCGTTTGCACAGCACCGGATAGTCCGGGGTCAGCTTCGCGCGCAAGTGCGGATCGGGCACGTCGTGGCGAAGCGCGCGGGTACCCAGCCAGGTCGCGATGCGCCGGATCGCCGGGATCGTGGTCAAGCCCAAGGAGAAGAACTCGAGGAAGCACCACACCCACAGCCGCTGGGCCAGCCGTAGCCCTGGGACGTGTTCGAACAGGGCGTGATGGATGGGCCGATACTCGCGATCGGTGCGCCGTACCACCCAGGCGGCGGTCCGCTGGAACAGCGTCAGCCGCGCCACCTCGGGGGCGATGGCGGGCACGAATTGGATTGCGCTGGCGCCGGTTCCGATCACGGCGACCCGTTTCCCGGCGAGGTCGACGTCGTGTTCCCACTGCGCGGAATGGAACGACGGGCCGGTGAACGTCTCGATGCCCGCGATATCGGGCATCCGGGGGCGGGACAGCTGCCCGACCGCGCAGATCAGCACGTCGGCGGAGCGGATCTCGCCGTCGGCGGTGCGGATGGTCCAGCGCCCGGTCCGTTCGTCGAAGCTCGCCTCGGTGACGTCGGCGCCGAAGCGGATCCGCTCGAGCAGCCGGTGTTTCGTCGCCACCGCATGCAGGTAACCCAGGATTTCGGTCTGACCGGAGTAGCGATGCGGCCAATCCGGTTTCGGTTCGTAGGAGAACGAGTACAGCGGGGAGGGTACGTCGCAGGCCGCGCCCGGATAGGTGTTCTCCCGCCACACCCCGCCCAGGTCGCCGGCCCGCTCCAGGATGGTGATGTCGTCGAAACCGTTGCGCTGCAACTCGATTGCCACACCGAGTCCCCCGAACCCGGCTCCGACGACGACGACCGACGGCTTGGTAGCGGGCATGCGCGCGCTCCTCGAATCGAGAACAGTACCTCCACTGTAGGCGCGTGCCGCCGGCTCCGAACCCCGTTCCACGAACCCTTGCTCACCGCGGTTGTACGCGGATCCGCCCGCCCATCGGCACGGTGCGAACG
The DNA here is from genome assembly GCF_000308535.1 of Nocardia cerradoensis NBRC 101014. GTDB lineage: Bacteria > Actinomycetota > Actinomycetes > Mycobacteriales > Mycobacteriaceae > Nocardia > Nocardia cerradoensis. The sequence goes on from NZ_BAFW01000016.1 coordinate 17,193, forward strand.
ATCGAGGTCAGCCGCCGATCCGCGACGGCGTGCAGCACCACGGACGGGTCGGGCGCGTAGTCGATCGGAACGTCGCCGGGCTCCTCGACCTCCCACGCCCCGCCGATGGCCGAGGCCACGCTGGGCGCCACCACCAGCTGCCGCCCGCCGAACAGCGTCGTGCCCATGGCGTGCATATGGCCGGTGAGCACGCCGAGAATTCGCGCGTCACCGGCGATGGTGCGTTCCAGCCGCTCCGGATCGGCGAGCCGGATCGGGTCGACCACCGTCGAATACATCGGCACCGGCGGGTGATGCATCGCCACCAGCACGGAGGCGTCCGCGGGCGTGGCGGCCAGCAACCGGTCCAGCCACGCGTAGGTACGTTCGCCCAGCTCACCGCCGCCCGAGCCGGGAATCGTGGAATCGAGCAGCGCCACCGTGAGCTCGCCGACCTCGACGGCCTGGTTGATCGGCCCGTCCTCGGCGGGGCCGTCGAGCAGCGTCTGTCGCAGATTCGCGCGGTCGTCGTGATTGCCGGGCAGTACGTACAGCGGGATGTCGGTGGTAAGCGACTTGCGGGCCTGCTCGTACTGGGCGAGGGTGCCGGATTCGGTGAGGTCGCCGGTGACGAGGATGGCGTCGGGCCGGCGCGGTAATCGGTCGAGGTAGCCGAGGACGGCGGCGACTCGTTCGGCGTTGCGCGGATCCAGATCGAAGTGAGTATCGCTGAGCTGTGCCAACAGAATCATGGCGTCCGCTTTCTCGTGGGATCGCACCGTTGCGCCCGTCGCCGGGAACGACCTGTGCGAGCCCGTGTGGAATCGGCCCCCGGGTGTGATCGCTTCGGCCGCATGCGTGCCGATACGGCACTTGTCCAGAGTAGAAGGTCCTCAGCGTGCCGTCTGCGTGACGGACGCCACCTTTTATAGCGAATCGCTATTCCGCGGCGATCCGTTCGAGCAGGCCGGCCGGATTCTCGAGAATCGGTGCCGACCCCGTCGAGAAGAAATCCGCACCCGGTGTCGCGGTCAGCGCGAGTTCGGAGTCCGCGCGCCACGGCGCCTCCACCCGCAACGACAGGGAGTGCAGATGGGTGCGCGCGTACTCGCCCGATTTGTCGAACAGCGGGTCACCGGCGATCGGATAGCCGATCCAGGCCAGATGGACGCGGATCTGATGCCGCCTACCGGTGATCGGCCGGGCCAGCAGGATCGTGTGCCGATCGGTCCGCGCGACGGTGGTGAACTCGGTCCGGGACGGATAGTTCTTACCGGCCAGCAGATCGCTCTGGTCGACCGTCCACAGCTGTCCCTCGCGCCGGATGGTGTCGCGCGGCGCCGCGATCCGCACCCGGTTCTTGCGTCCGACGCTCAGCGGCAGGTCGATGACGCCGGTATCGGGCAGATCGGTGGCGGCGGTGACGACCAGATACCGCTTGTCGGCCGTGCGCTTGGTGAATTGCCTGGTCAGGCCGCCGTGCGCGGCCAGGTCCTTGGCGAACAGCACGAGACCGGAGGTGACCTTGTCGATGCGGTGCACCGGGTAGAGGGTGATTCCCTCGGCAGCGGCCAACTCGACCAGGTCGGTGTCGTGGCGTTCCCCGGTCACGGCGATACCGGCCGGCTTGTTCAGCGCGATGATCGCCTCGTCCTCGTCGACGAGGTACTGCTGCGCCAGCTGCTGCCAGCCCATCTCCACCGGGTGCGTCTCCACCGGGCCAGATTAGTTGGCACCTCGATGGCCGAATATCGCCAGGAGGGGTGGGCGTGTCCGGCCCGCTGTGCTACAGCCAGGCGTCGTCGAGGTCGGTCGTGGTGCGATCCATCGCGTCGAGCAGATCGAAAAGCGGTGCGGTGCGGGGCAATTCCCAGTGGAAGAAGTACCGTGCGGCGGCCCGTTTGCCGCGGTGGAAGTCCTCGGATCCGCGGGCGGCGGCCACCGCCTGTTCCAGCCAGATCCAGGCCAGCACCACATGTCCGAACGCCTCCAGGTAGGCCGACGAATTCGCCAGCGCCGCTTCCGGATCGGCGTCGCGCCACACCGTGGCGGTGGTGGTCGCGATACGTCCCGCGGCCGCGGCCAGCGCGTCGGCGAAATCGCCGAGTTCGCCGTCGCCGGTCGCGCGAGCGCGGTCGACCGTTTCACCCATGGTGTCGAGCAGCAGTGTCAGCGCCGCGCCGCCGTCCGCGACCACCGCCCGGCCGAGCAGGTCGAGGCTCTGAATGCCATGTGTCCCTTCGTGAATCGGATTCAGGCGGTTGTCGCGGTAATGCTGTTCGACGTCGTAGTCGCGGGTGTAGCCGGCGCCGCCGTGCACCTGGATGGCGAGGTCGTTGGCGGCCAGGCACCACTGGCTGGGCCAGCTCTTGGCGATGGGGGTCAGCACCCGCAGCAGGAGGGCGACGCGCTGCGCCTCCGCGGCGTCCACGGCGCTGCGCTGGCGATCGATCAGCGTGCCGCAGTACAACTGCAGGCCGAGCGCGCCTTCGGCATACGCCTTCTGCGCCAGCAACATTCGGCGCACATCCGGATGCTGTGCGATCGGGACCTGCGCGCTCGCACCGCCCTTCGCGGTCACCGGGCGGCCCTGCGGCCGATTGCGGGCATAGTCGAGCGCCTTGAGGAATCCGGTGTATCCCAGCGCGGTGGCGGCGAGGCCCACGCCGAGGCGCGCCTCGTTCATCATGTGGAACATGTAGGTCAGTCCGCGATTCGGCTCACCCACCAGGTAGCCGACCGCGCCCGGCGCGCCGCCGGGGGTGAACGCGCCGTCGCCGAAGACCGGCGCCGTGTTCACCGTGCCGCGCCAGCCCATCTTGTGGTTGATCCCGGCCAGCACCACATCGTTGCGCTCGCCGAGCGAACCGTCTTCGGCGGGAAGGTATTTCGGCACGATGAACAGCGAGATGCCGCGCGTTCCGGCGTCCGATCCGGGAATGCGCGCCAGCACCAGATGCACGATGTTCTCCGACAGGTCGTGGTCTCCGCCGGAGATCCACATCTTGCGGCCGAACAACCGGTACGTGCCGTCGTCCTGCGGTACGGCCTTGGTGGTGATGTCGGCCAGCGAGGAACCGGCCTGCGGTTCCGACAGTGCCATCGTGCCGAAGTAGCGGCCGGTCAGCATCGGCCGCACGAACCGGTCGAGCTGATCCGGATCGGCATGTGCGGCCAGGAGATTGGCATTGCCGATGGTCAGCAGCGCATAGCTGGCGGTCGCCACATTGGCGGCGTAGAACCATGCCATGCACGCGGTGAAAACGGTGTGCGGCAATTGCATACCGCCCACTCGCTCGTCCATCGCGGCCCCGACGAATCCGGCCTCGGCGAAGGCGGACAGCGCCGTCGCCACCTCCGGAATGATGTGCACCTTCTCGCCGTCGAAGGTCGGCTCGTGCAGATCGCCCCGGCGGTTGTGCGGGGCGAAATACTTCTCGGCCAGTTCCCGGCTCAGCGCGAGCACCTGATCGAAGGTTTCGCGGCTGTGCTCCCGATAGCGTTCGCGCTCGGTCAGCCCGGTGACGTCGAGCCACTCGTAGAGCAGGAAATCGAGGTCGCGGGCGGACATGATGAGCGAATCCATATCCCAAGCCTGCTGGGCAATGCCCGTGTGCGCAAGGGTGTGCGGGCGTTGCCGTCGCCGGGACGGCTCCGGGGCGGTGCCGTCGGCCGGGCCGGTGTGCTCAGCCCGCCCGGGCGAGGAGGGGAGCGATGAAGCGCTCCAGCATGTCGCGCTCCTCGGCCTCGTCCCGGCCGGGCACCGTGAGCAGGGAGACGATGATGCGGGTCAGCCAGCGAGCCAGCCGGGTCCAATCCTCGTGTGCCTCATCGGGTGCCGGGGCCGTTTCAGTGGCGAACAGCGAGCGGGCGATGGCCTCGATCACCTCGGAGGTCTGGGCGATCTGCAGCGTGGCCCCGGCGTCGTCGGGCCGGAACCAGGCGATCAACAGGGGATCCGAACGCACCGCGCGCAGGCTGGCCAGCACTCCGGCGACGGCGCGTTCACCCGGGTCGGCGATGGCCCCGATCTCGGCGGTCACCCGGGCGCCCACCCGCCGCGCCTCACGATGCACATACGCCAGCTGCACCGCCTGCCGGTTGTCGAAGTAGCGGTACAGCGTCGCCCGTGAGCAGCCGGCGGCCTTGGCGATATCGCCCATCTGGGTCGCGTTCACGCCGCGTTCGGAGAACAGGCTCGCGGCCGCGTCCAGGATCCGCTCGGCCGCCTGCAGGGAACGCGGATGCGCCAGCCAGTCGCTCATGCTGTGCCTTTCGTCGGCATGAGCGGGCGCTGCGTGGTTACGCTTCGCTCCCGCCTCCGCGCCTGATCGCTCATGCCGGGACGAAGGGGACGTTGACCGGCCAGCGCACGTAACTGCCCTCGGTGTATCGGACGCCGTCCAGGTCCACGGTGAAGTCCGGGCAGCGGGCCAGCAGTTCCCGCAGCGCGATGGTGGCCTGCATGCGGGCCGCGGCCGCGCCGAGGCAGTGGTGGTTGCCGTTGCCGAAGGTGAGAATATTCTTGGGATTGCGCGTCACATCGAGTTCGCTTGCGTCCGAACCGTATTCGCGCTCATCCCGATTGGCCGACGCGTACAGCATCAGCACCCGGCGGCCGGCGGGAATGGTGACGCCCTCGATCTCGACATCGCGGGTGGTGGTGCGGGCCAGGCCCTGCACCGGCGAGGTCATCCGCAGGAATTCGTCGACCGCCCCCGGTATCAGGCTCGGATCGTCGAGCAGACGCTGCCGCTGCTCGGGAGAGCTGGTCAGCAATTGCACCGCGCCGCCGAGATTTCCGGTGGTGGTGTCGTTGCCGCCGGTGATCATCGTGAACGCGAAGCCGATGATCTGCAGGATTTCGCCGAAGTCGCCGTCGGCGCCCAGTCCGGAGGCGACCAGATGTGAGACGGTATCGTCCGCCGGTTCGCGTTTGCGCTTCTCGATCATCGCGATGAAGTACTGGGTCAGCTCACCGACCGCTTCCTGCGCGTGCTCGATGCCGCCGGTCGCCGAGGCCGCCACGATCGCCTCGCTCCATCGGTCGAACTGTGCCCGATCCTCTTCCGGCACACCGAGATAATGCGCCACCACCATGGTCGGCAGCGGTTTGAACAACTCCACCGAGATGTCACCGCCACCGGCCGCGCGCAGCTTCTCGAGCCGCTCGATCACGAACGCCTCCACCGCGGGCCGGATCTCCTGGACCTGCCGCGGCGTGAAGCCCTTGGCCACCCGGCGCCGGAAGACGGTGTGGTCGGGCGGATCGGTGAAGACGAACGGCCGGTTCTCGCCGAGCCCGATCTCGCTGAGGTTGTTGTAGTCGACCGTCAGCCCCTGGGCGGAGGAGAACGTCTCGGGATCGCGTACGGCCGCGTAGATGTCGGCGTAGCGCGACAGGACGTAGTAGTCCTCGTGTGGGCGGCTCTCGGGGACGACGTGGTGTACCGGGTCGGATTCGCGCAGGGCGGCGTACATCGGCCAGGGGTCGCGCCAGGATTCGCCGGACCGCAAGGTGAAGCGTGCCTCGTGAGACATCGTCGTGCTCATGTATCGACGGTAAGACAAATAGGCCTCTATGTCTAGAACGTGTTTCACGGAATTGCGAGCGGCCGGCCGTCGGTTCGTCACGGCCGATACCGGGCGACCGGCCGGGGAGATCGGTACTGTGGGCTCACCAGCGCCGCCCTCGGACAAGGAGCGCCCATGCGAACCGGTCCCGCTCTGCGAGAGTTCTTCCGGCGCAAGCCGATCGACCAGATCCAGGACGAATCCGCCACCACCCTGCATCGCACGCTGGGGCTGTGGCAGCTCACCGCCATCGGGGTGGGTGGGATCATCGGCGCCGGCATCTTCACCCTGGCCGGTGCGGTCGCGAATCAGACCGCCGGCCCGGCCGTGCTGGTCTCCTTCCTGATCGCCGGGATCGCCAGCGCCGCCGCCGCGCTCTCCTACGCCGAATTCGCCGGGCTCATCCCGCGCGCGGGTTCGGCCTACACCTACGGCTACGCGGTCCTCGGCGAGCCGGTGGGCTGGTTCATCGGCTGGGATCTGCTGCTCGAATACACCGCGATCGTGTCGGTGGTGGCGATCGGTATCTCCGGCTACATCCAATTCCTGTTGGGACAGTTGAATATCGGGCTCCCCGAATGGATGCTGGGCGCGCCGGGAACCGGCCACGGCCATGTGGTGGATCTGTTCGCCGCGCTGCTGTGCCTGCTCATCGCGGCCCTGCTGAATCTGGGTATCCGGGCCGCGGCGCGATTCGAAACCTTCGTGGTGGGCCTGAAGATCGTGGTTGTTCTGGTGGTGATCGCGGTCGGGTTCTTCCACATCGACTCCGCCAACTACCACCCGTACTTCCCGTTCGGCATGTCCGGCGCGGTCACCGGGGCGGCGACCGTCTTCTTCGCGGTCTTCGGCTACGACGCGATGTCGACCGCGGCGGAGGAGTCGGTGGACGCGAAACGCCATCTGCCCAAGGCGATCCTGCTGTCGCTGGCGGTGTCGATGGTGCTCTACGTGCTGGTCTGCCTGGTCCTCACCGGCATGCAGCACTACACCGACATCGATCCGGAGAGCGGGCTGTCCACCGCGTTCGAATCGGTCGGCCTGCCCGGTCTGGGCAGTCTGATCGCGGCGGGCGCCATCGTCGGCATCATGACGGTGCTGTTCACCTTCATGCTCGGCGTCACCCGCGTCTGGTACTCGATGAGCCGCGACGGCCTGCTGCCCCGGTGGTTTGCCAAAACGCACCCGGTGCGCCAGGTGCCCACCCGGATCACCTGGATCGTCGGTGTCGCGTCGGCGCTGATCGCGGGGCTGCTGCCGATCGGCCAGGCCGCCGAGCTGACCAACATCGGCATCCTGCTGGCGTTCATCGTGGTCTGTGCGGCGGTAATCGTGCTGCGCTATCGCCGTCCGGATCTGCCGCGGAGTTTCCGCACGCCGTTGATGCCGGTTGTACCCCTGCTCGGGATCGGCTTCTCGATCTGGCTGATCACCTATCTGCAGCCGGTGACGTGGTTGCGCTTCGCCGTCTGGTTCGCCGTCGGCGCGGTCGTCTACCTGAGCTACAGCCGTCGTCATTCCCTGCTGGCGACCGGCCCGGATGCGTCCGAAACCCCCGCCGGACGACCGTAGGGATTGTATCGAGATACCGCCGATATCTGAGGTATTTCGCGAATTTATCGTTTCGTTATTCGAATTGGTGTGTTCGTATTTGGTTTCGCTCCGACCGTGGCGAATCATGGCTCCCCGGATCCAACGATCGACTGATCACCGTGGTGTTTCGGAAATCTGCTCTCGCTACGAGACTCGGAGGAACGCATCATGGCAGGAACCGAGGCGGGTCGATGTACCCGCCGTTTGCGTCGTAAGGCCTGGTCGACCGCGGCATCGCTGGTCGTCCTGCTCGGCGCCGCGGGCACGATGGTGGCGACCGCCGGCCCGGCACACGCCGACTCGCCATTCCCCGTCCCGGTCGTACCGGGAATTTCGCTACCACCGCAGTTCACAATTCCCGGGCTCTTCCCGGAAATCACTCCGGCCCCGCCGGAGTCCATGAAATCGGTCGGTGAGCGGGCGCTCGAGGTCGCCGAGACCAAGATCGGCTCGGCCTACATCTCGGGTGCCGCCGGACCCGACGCCTTCGACTGTTCGGGCCTGGTCCAGTGGGCGTATCGGCAGGTCGGGGTGGACCTGCCGCGCACCAGCTACGACCAGTTGTCCGCCGGTACGCCGGTCGACCTGGATACGCTGCAACCCGGCGATCTGGTGTCGTTCTACGGCGGCGGTCACTCCGCTCTCTACGCCGGTGACGGCACGGTCGTGCACGCCGCGACGAGCGGTGAGGGTGTCATCCGATCGGCGATCGGGCAGATGCCGGTCACCGGCGCTCGCCGTTTCTGAGGCCGGCGGCGGGTACGCCACGCGGCTCGCCGATCCGGGGGTTCGAATCCGCCGCGAGGACATGTTGCGCGACAATGTGCATCGAGCTCGACCAGCATTGGACTGCAACGTGAATCGCGGAGGAGGGGGCCGGTGGCCGAGACCCGGGCTGATGCCGACGACGAGCCGTTCGGGCCGGTGCGCCCCTCGGATGCGGTCGACGGCTGGGAGTTGGCCGGTGACGGCACCCGCTGGTGGCTGGTCAAGGCGTTCGGCGACGCCCGCGCTCTGGTGAAGCCGACCACGCGGACCACCTGTGCGTGGCGGGTGGAAGCCGCCGACGGCCGGATGGTGCGCGAGGTCAGTGCGCGATCGGTCGCGGAGGCGAAAACCGCTGCGGAAGAATGGATCCGGAGGACGATCGGCTGAGCTGTCGCTCGGCCGATCGTCCGGATCGCCCGGCTATCGCCGGGGCGACTGCCGCTTCGAGATCGCCTGCAAACCGAATGCCGGCTGATCGGGTGCGGGCGATTCCTCGGTGTAGGCGCGTGGCCAGGCGCGGCCGCTGTCGGCGAGATCGAGATCGCCTGGGGTGTCGGGATTCTCGCGACGCGAGGGTCCGTCGACCTCCGCGAGTCCGACGAGGACCACGAGCATGATGGTGACGAGCGTGACCACCATGATCAGCGGGGTCAGCAGCTGCACCGAGTCGACCCCACCGGCCGGTTCGGACATGTTGTCCATGCGGTGCGCGGTCATGGCTGCCATTCCGGTGTAATGCATGCCGCATACCGCCAGGCCCATGATGAGCGCCGCGCCGACGGTGGCGGAGAACCCGCGCACGTGCAGGACGAACCACAGCGCCGCGGTCGCCGCCACGACGGCGATCAGCAGCGACAGGGCCACCAGTCCGGTGCTGTATTCGATGTGTGCGCCGGCGTGCATGGCATGCATGCCGAGGTAGTGCATGGCCGCGACGCCGAAGCCGGTGATCATCCCGCCCAGGGGCAGTGCGATCGCTTCCCGGTGCCCGCGCACCACGATCGACAGTCCGGCCCAGACCACGACGATCGCGATACCCGCGCTGAGCAGCGTCATCGGCACGTCGTAGCGGATGTTCGCACCGTGGATCGAGAAACCGAGCATGGCGGTGAAGTGCATGACCCAGATACCGGCGCCGCCGAGCGAGACGGCCGCGGCGATCAACCAGCCGCCCGGCCAGCGCGAGGCCCGGGCGTGCGTGGCGCAGCGCAGCGCGAGAACGGATCCGATGAAGGACATGAGATACGCCAGGACCGGGGTTACCCAGCCGTGGCTGAAATGGTCGAGCTCGAGCACAAGGTCTCCCGAAGCGAAAGAGGGGTTATCGATTCGTGACCGGACGATAGTTCACATTGCTCATGATCGTTACCCGCGCTCGTTCGTATCCGGGGTGCGGACGGTCTTGCCTGTTGCCCGGCAAATATGCAGGTGACACAGGTTCATAGGGCGTGTGCACGGTGTTTGCCGATCTGTCGCCTGGGAGACACCGAGCCGGAGGTGTGTTCTGGCGCACTTGCGCCACCTCTGGGGCCTATGGCCCTTGACGGGTCCGGCGGGTGAATCCGGACGTTCGGGACTATCCGAAGTGATATCGTGTGGATATAGTATGAAACTCATAGGATATGGTTTCGAAAGTAGCGGAGGTTCCGGAGCATGGATGCGCAGCGGTATCGGCGGATGGTCAATCGACTCAATCCGCTCGTCGTCGGCCTGCAACGGCTGGGAATCGGTTTCGGGCCGATGCAACTGCTCACCGTCGCCGGTCGGCGCAGCGGACAACCGCGCACATTCCCGATCGCGGTCAACGAGTTGAACGGTGGGCGCTACATCGTGCAGGCCTATCCCCGGGCGGCGTGGGTCGCCAACGTGCGGGCGGCCGAGTCGGTCACGCTGACGCGCGGGCGCACATCCTCGACCGCGCGACTGGTCGAGGTTCCGGTCGGGCAGCGTGGGGATCTGCTGCGGGAACTGGTCGGATCCGGGCCTGTCAGTGTCGGGAATCGTTTCGTCACAACCGGTTTGGCCGACTCGGCGACGCCCGACGGGGTGGCGGCGGCGGCCGAGCGCATCGCGGTGTTCCGGGTCGAACCGCACTGACCCGTCGGAGCAGTTCGCGCCGGGGATATCATATGAAAACCGTATGAATCGACCGGAGGGTGCCGATGAGCTCGGAGGCGGATCGCGCGGCCGCGCACCAACGGCGCCGGCTGACCGTCGACGTCAAGAACGCGTTGCGCGACTTGAACATTCAGCTGGCCCTGCTGAACCGGCGATTCGGCGGCCGGGTCGAACTCCGCGACGTGGACTGGACCTGTCTCGACCTGATCAACCGGCAGGGCCCGATCTCGCCGACCGCCCTCGCCCGGCGCACCGGCCTGCACCCGGCCACCCTCACCGGCGTCCTGGACCGGTTGCAGAAGGGCGGCTGGATCGTCCGGGAACGCGACCCCGAGGCGAGCGACCGGCGCGCGGTCACCCTGCGCGCCGTTCGCGAACGCAATGCCGAACTGTTCCACGTCTTCTCGGGCATGAACCGCCGCATGGACGAACTGCTCGAGCGCTATTCGGAACCGGAACTGGAGGTGATCGCGGACTTCCTCCGCCAGACCGGCACCGCAGGGTCGGACTCCGCGTCCGAGCTCGGAAGCTGACCGGCGGGGAGATGGTTGTCGCCGACCAGGTGCGGGCGAGCTCTGGTACAAGTAGGGCGTGAAATTGCTTCGTGGGGGGATCTTTTCAGCTGTCGCCGCTCTGCTGCTCTGCGGTTGCGCGACGGCCCACTCGCCGACACCCGTCGACTCGCCGGTCATGCCGCAGGCTACGGCGCGGTCCACACCCGGCCCGACGGCGGGTGCCGGAAATCGTCCGTATACCGGCCCGGTGAAATCCGATCCGGAGCTCGGCGGCAATCCGGTACTCGGCGAACAGGGCGTGGGCCTGTCGAGTGTCGATTGCCGGCTGCCCGGCTGGCGGAACACTCCGGACGGTGCCGAGGCCTACTACCGGGCCGCGATCGGCTGCCACGACGCCGCATGGGCGCCGACCCTGGCCCACTTCCGGATCGCCATGTCCTCGCCCGCTCTGTGGGCGGGCGCCCGGATCGGTGACTACCACGGTGCGTGCAGTTCCACCGGCAGCAATCGGGAAGCGTTCTACTGTGCGGCCGACCGGACGATCGTGATGCCGTTCGACACCATGGCCCCGGTCATCGGCTACGGAGTCGGCAATGTGCTCGCGGTGCTCTCGCACGAGTACGAGCACCACGTACAACAGCTCACCGGGATCATGGCCGCCTTCCAGGCCCGGGCCTCGGCACTGAATTGGAGCGGACCGGAGGTCGACCTGCTCAACCGCCGGTTGGAGCTGCAGGCCTGGTGTTTCTCCGGGATGTTCTACGGCGTCAATACCGGACGCGGTTCGATCACCCGGAGCCTGGCCGACCGGGCCTACACCAACAACGCCGGTGCGGGCGATCGGCCGGGCGAACGACGCTGGCACGGGACCAACCAGAACGTCGCCAACTGGTTCGGATGGGGTATGCATCCGAGCAGCGATCCCGCCTCCGCCGCCGAACCGTCGCTGCACGAATGCAATCCGTGGGCGGCGCGCAGCGACGCCTGGCTGGAATGAACACGCGGTCGCGCGACACCTCGGTCGTGTCGCGGGCTGTTCATCGGGTGCGGGTAGGCTCGGGGGATCGGCGGGTCCCCGCATATGTCCTCGTCGGTGGGCGTTCGCGCCACCACACACCACTTCGAGGATGTAGACCATGGCAATCACCGAGATCGGCGCGTACGCACATCTCGGGCCCGCCGATATCGAGGCGCTGGGTCGTGAACTCGACCGCATTCGCGCCGATGTCGAGGCCGATCTGGGAGCGCGCGATGCGAACTACATTCGCCGGACGATCGTCTTTCAGCGCACTCTCGACGCCGCCGCGCGACTGATCATTCTCGGCGGCCGCGGCCGCCTCGCCTGGCTGCTCGGTACGGCGGGATTGGCGACGGCCAAGAGCGTCGAGAACATGGAGATCGGGCACAACGTCTCCCACGGCCAGTGGGATTGGATGAACGACCCGGAAATCCACTCCACCACCTGGGAGTGGGATATGGCCGGGCTGTCCGCGCAGTGGCGTTACGCCCACAACGTCCGCCATCACCTCTACACCAACGTGCTGGGGATGGACGACGATATCGGCTTCGGCGTCATGCGGGTGACCAGAGATCAGCGCTGGCACCCGCGCCTGCTGCTGCAACCGTTGCAGAACGTGCTGCTGGCGGCGACGTTCGAATGGGGTATCGCCTGGCACGATCTGGACTCCGCACACGACCGGGCGGCCGATCCCGCCGAGAAGGCCGGCCAGACCCGCGCATTGCTCGGAAAGCTGATGCGGCAGGCCGGCAAGGATTACGTGCTGTTTCCGGCTTTGAGCGGAAAACGCTGGCGGCGCACACTTTTCGCCAATCTCGGCGCCAATCTGCTGCGCAACCTGTGGGCGTATCTGGTGATCTTCTGCGGGCATTTTCCCGACGGTGCGGAGAAATTCATGCCGTCGGTGCTGGAATCGGAAACCAAGGCGGAATGGTATCTGCGCCAGATGCTGGGCACCGCGAACTTCGATGCCGGGCGGGTGCAGGCCTTCATGAGCGGCAATCTGTGCTACCAGATCGAACACCACCTGTTCCCGGATCTGCCCAGCAACCGGTACCGGGAGATCGCCACCCGCGTGCGAGCGCTGTGTGAGGAATTCGATCTGCCGTACACCACGGGTCCACTGCTGCGGCAATACGCCCTCACCCTCCGTACGATCCACAAATTGGCGCTGCCGGACCGCTTTCTCACCGCGACCTCCGACGACGCCCCCGAAACCGCCTCGGAGCGAAAGTTTCTCGGGTACCTCCCCTTCGCCGCAGCGGACGGCGCGCCTTCTCGTTCGCGACGAGGGCTGCGCACCGCGCTGCGTGCGGTGGCGGCGAAGACCGCGCTGCCGACCGGATGAGCCGGTCGGTTCGGCCTATCCGTGCGGGCGCACCGGCAGTTCGGTGAGTCCCCGCATGAGCAGGCTCGGCTGCCACCGCGGAATGAACGAGGGCGCCAGTGCAAGCTTCGGAAGCGATCCAGCAGAGCGGTGAAGGCGACGGCCGCCTCCATCCGGGCCAGGGGAGCGCCGACGCAGAAATGGATTCCGTGGCCGAAAGCCACATGTCCGGACGGTTTTCGGCCGATATCGAGTGCGTCCGGCGAATGGTATCGATCGGGATCGCGATCGGCCGCCGACAGGGCGACGTAGACCAATTCGCCTGCGGGAATGACGGTTCCGCCGATATCGACGGGTTCCTCGGTGTACCGGACCGTGGCCCAGCCGACCGGGCCGTCGACCCGCAGAAATTCCTCCACGGCGGCGGGGATGCCCTCCGGAACCGCACGCAGCGCATCGAATTGGGGCCGGTCGCGCAGCAGCGCGAAGGTGCCGTTGCCGATGAGATTCACCGTCGTCTCGTGGCCGGCCACCAACAGCAGGAAAGCCATCGCCACCAATTCCGGATCGGTGAGACGGTCGCCGTCGTCGGATTCGGTGGCCAGCCCCGAGAGCAGGTCGTCGCCGGGCCGGGCGCGCTTGTCCGCCAGCAGTGCCGTCAGATATCCGCCCATGTCGGCGGATGCGCGGTCGCGATCCGTCAGATCTCCGGCGGCGCCCACCAGGATCTTCGTCCACAGCTGGAAATCGTCGCGATCGGTGAAGGGAACCCCGAGCAATTCGCAGATCACGGTGACGGGTAGCGGGGTCGCGAACGCGTGCAGCAGGTCGACCTCGTCGTGCGCCGCCACCTCGTCGAGCAGTCCGGCCGCGATCTGCTCGATGCGGGGCCGCAATGCCGCCACCCGCCGCGGCGTGAAGGCCTTGTTCACCAGCTTCCGCAGCCGCGTATGTTCGGGCGGATCGGTATTGAGCATATGGGTGCTCAAGGCCTGCGCATCCGAATTCGACAGCACCGCAGAGCCTTTGCGCCGGAACAGGTCGATGGTGCCGGCCGAGTTCTTGTGCAGTCGGGGATCGGCGAGCGCCGCCCGCGCCTCCGCGTGGCCCACCACGACCCAGCACGGAATCCCGCGCTCGTGCGTGAATCGCACGTGGTGCACCGGCCCTCGGGCCCGCCAGCGCTCGTAGTACTTGTGCGGATCGTCGTGGAAGTCCTCTTCCACCAGTTCGATCTGCTCGGATACCTCGGCCTCGGCCATACTGTGCTCCCTGCTACCGGCGCCGCTCGACGCTCCCCACGGTGTCAGCCCGGTCGTAACGGTGACCGTATCCAAAGTACCGAAAATCGCGCCGCGCCGCGGATGCCCGATTCGCGTAGAAATCCGTTCCGCGCGAACCGCTTTCGTCCGGTCAAGCGTCCGTCCACTGCCGCAACTTCTCCGGATTGCGGATCGCCCAGATGCGGGTGATCCGGCCGTCGGCGATATCGAAGGCGTAGACGGTCGCGATGGTGCCGTCGATCCGCGCCACCAGGCCGGGCTGGCCGTTGACGGTCCGCTCGAGCAGCGTGACTTCTCCTGCGCGGGAGGCGATCTGGATCCACGCTCGCGCGATCTGCTCGCCGCCGTCGATCGGATCGCGGAAGGCCGGTACCCGGCCGCCGCTGTCGGCCGTCGCGACGGCCCGGGGATCCAGAATCTCGATCAATGCCTCGATATCCTTCGTTTCCCAGGCCCGTTTGAAGTCCCTCACGACCTCGGCGCGCTCGTCGCGAGACGGACTCGCCGAGGTCTGGACCCGGCGGCGCGCGGAGGAGGCGAGCTGGCGGCAGGCCGCGGGCGTGCGGCCGACGATATCGGCGATCTCCGCGAAGGAGTAGCGGAAGACATCGTGCAGGACGAAGGCCACCCGCTCGGCCGGCGTCATGGAATCGAGCACGACGAGAAACGCCATACTGATCGATTCGTCGAGCGTCACTCGGTCGGCCGGATCGGTCGGCGCGGGTGCGCCCCATTCGCCGCGGTCGGGGACCGGCTCCGGAATCCATTCCCCGACATAACGCTCGCGCCGGGCCCGCGCCGAACCGAGCAGATCCAGGCAGATGCGGCTGGCCACGGTGCGCAACCAGCCCCCGGGCGCCGCGACGGCCCGCTGCTGTTCCGGGGACATGGCGTACCAGCGCGCGTAGGTCTCCTGCACCACGTCCTCGGCCTCGGCGAGGGAGCCGAGCAGCCGGTAGGCGAGGTTGAGCAGTGCCCGCCGCTCGGTCACCACGGCGCTCGATTCCGGGTCGGTCATGATGGTCGCTCCCTCGTTCGGTACAGGCCCCTTCCACTGTGGACGAAACAGCGCGCCGAAATGTGAGGCCGATATATGCTGCCGTTCGCCGCTGAGAGTGGGGGAGTTCGCAATGAAAAGGTCGGTTCTGATTGCGATCGTGGTCGGTGCTGTCGCGCTGTCGGGCTGCGGCGCGGGGAACGACGGCGCTTCGGCGCCCACCCCGTCCGATCCGGTGGCTCGGCAGATGACCGCGGCGCCCGATCAGGACGCCGGTTGTCCGCGTCCCGCCGCGCCGTCGGCAGGGCCTTACAGCGGCATCACCGTGCCGGTACGAGAGCAGACTCCGAGCCTGACGACCGACGTCGTGCTGCCGCAACTCGAGGCGGGTGACCAGGCGGTCCGCGATCGGTTCAACTCGGCGATGCGCGCATCGCTGGCCGATCTGAGCGGCGGCGCGGCGAACGGCGCACTGCACGCCGCCCGGCTCCGTTGCGGCGAAACGAGCCGCGTCACCCGCATCGGCGCGCATGTCGTCGCGGGCGTGCTGATTGCCGACCACACGTGGGAGGGCGGCCCGCACCCGGTCAACCAGATCGGCACCGTGGTGATCGACACCGGCACCGCACAACCCGTCATGCTGCCGACGGCCCTCCGCGACCCTGGTCAGGCCTGGGGCGCGCTCGCCACCGCCGCGCAGAGTCTGGTGCCCGCGGACGGGCCCACGCTGTTCACCCACACTCCCGGCGCTGACGATTTCGCCGCCTGGGTGCCCGCCCCGGCGGGACTCACCGTCTACTTCCCGGTCGCCCACGCTCGGGGCGACTACTACCCGGTTCAACTCCCGTGGAACCGGATCCGGGATCTGTTCGACCCGGCCGCACTCGCGACACTGTCGAGCTGAACGGCCGCCGATTCACACCTTCGCCCCCACCAACTGCCGATAGTCGGCATTGCGGGCGACCAGTTCGTCGTGCGGGCCGCTGTCGACGATCCGCCCGTCCTTCAGGAACAGGACGGTATCGGCCTCGCGGATGGTGGACAGCCGATGGGCGATCACCAAGAGGGCGCATTCTTTTCGCACGTTCCGGATGGTGACGTTGAGCGCCTTCTCGGTTTCGGCGTCGAGCATGGCGGTGGGCTCGTCGAGCAGCATCAGGACCGGGCGGCGGATCAGCGCCCGGGCCAGTGCCACGCGTTGCCGCTCGCCGCCGGAGAGCAGAACGCCGTGCTCACCCACCGGAGTGTCCAGGCCGCGGGGTAGCCGGGCGAGCAGATCGGCCAGACCGGCGAGCTCGGTCGCGCGTCGTAGATCGTCGTCGCCGAGGCCCGGTTGCCGATAGGTCAGATTGTCGCGGAGACTGCCGAACAGCAGCGGCGCGTTCTGCTCCAGCAAACTGATCTCCGAGCGCCACAGCCGGCGTGGCCGACCGGCGTAGGACCGGCCGCCGAGCAGAATGTCGCCGGTGTCCGGATTGTAGAACCGGCTCACCAGGGAGAGTACGGTGGATTTTCCGGCACCCGAGTGGCCGACCAGGGCCACATGTCCCCGCGGAGGTACCGAGAAACTCACGCCGTGCAGAATCGGCCGCTCGTCATAGGAGAAACGCACGTCCCGGAATTCGAGTGCGGGATGTCCGTTCTCCGAGTAGGGCTCGATCACCGAACCGGCCGGTTCGAGGCCGTCGTGAGCACTCTCGTCGACATCCTCGGCCGGCAGGCTCAGTGTCGACTCGATCCGGCTGAGCGCGCCCAAGGCCTTCTGCAAACCGACGGAGCCGTTGAACAGATCGCCGACCGGAATCAGCAGATTCATCGCGAGCAGCATCATCGTGACGAGACTGCTCAGCTCCATCTGATGATTCGCCACCCGCACGCCGCCGACCAGCAGGGACACCACGAACGATCCGGTCACCGCCAGGTGCATCGCCGGATTTCCCAGCGCCTTCAGCCGGGCCGCGCGCACGCCGGCGGCGAACGCCGCACCGGCCAGCTCGGTCAACCGCTCGTGTTCGCGGTCCTCGGCATTGTTGACCTTGACCGTGCGCACACCGTTCAGCGCGCGCTCGATATCGGCCGACAGCGCGCCGACGCTCTCCTGCAATCGAACCGAAGCCACCTCGATTCTGGTCATGACCAGCAACATCGCCCCTGCGGCAACACCCACGGTGACGAAGACGATCGAGAACAACAGCCAGTCGAGATAGATCATCACCGCCACGGTGCCGACGAGTGTGATTGCGCCCGTGACTATTTGGACGAGACTGCTGCCGACGGCGTTACGGATCACGGTCGAATCGAGCGTGACCCGGGAAATGAGATCACCGACCCGCTGTGACTCCAGCGTGGTAATCCGCAACCGCAGCAGATGCCCGGTCAGGCGACGACGTACGGACAGGAGCACGGATTCGCTGGATCGCTCAAGAATGTAGGTGCCGCCGGTGTCGGCCACGGCATACAGGAGGTAAGCCCCCACCAACGCCGCGAGCGACCATGCGATCGTCGCGCCCGACGACGCATCTCGCACGACCTGCCCCGCCAGCAGCGGCTGCGCCAGCGACAACCCGGTGCCGACGACGAGCAGCGCCGTCGCCGCCAGCAGCGAACGACGTTGTGGTACGAGGATTCTGAGGAGCGCGCCGACCCGCCGTGGCCAGGAATCGCCCTGCCGAACCCCGCTATCGTCAGCCGACATCTTTCCCCCGTTTTCGTTCGAGCCGACCGCTCTCGGCCAGCTCAACGTATTCGCGCTCATGTCCGGGGTCGAGCCGACGGGAGAGTGCGGAAATCTCGAAGCTCGGCTCGAAGCGAGGTCGTCGGGGTTTGCCCGATCGATGCGGGCCATAGGTCCCCGCGGTAGGGCGCCGGTTCATGGCGTCGACCACACGACAGGGCGGTTCTTTCGTATGCTCGTTGTTAGCGAAAGGGGAGGGTCGTCGGTGCCGGGCCCTGCGGGTCCGGCGATGGAGGAAGGTCCTCGCGGATGGACAGGCGCGAGGCTGCCGAGTTAGCGCGGGACTGGTCGGCGGCCCTGGTCGATTGCGGTGGGGTGCCGGCGGCTCTGCCGCGCTTGCCCCAGTTGACGGAATGGATCGTCGACCTGGAAGCCGCCATGTCGGCCGAACCGTTCGATCCCTCGCCCGCGTACCGAGTCGGGGTCGAGATGGTGCGGTGGAAGCTGACCGACCCCGCCCTGATGACTCCGTCCGCGACGGTGCTGGCCTGTTTGCTGGAGCGGTCCCAGCGGCCGGATCGCACGCAGCGGTTCGGCGCCCTCCTGGGCGAACTCGGGCGCGGGTACAGCGCCGAGTTGTTGAAGGTCCACCAGGACAGCCAGGAGATAGCCGACCAGCGGTTCCGGGTGGTGTTCGACAACGCGGCGGTGGCGATCGCGCTGTACGACAGCAACGGCATCACGCTGGAAGCCAACCCGACCACGGCGCGGATGGTCGGGATGAAACCGGAGGATGTGCCGGGGGTCGCGGGGCTGGATCTGATGCACCCCGAGGATCGCGACAAGCTCCAGCAGGTGGTCGTCGATCTGTACCAGCGCCGGCACGGCACCGTGCACTTCGAAGGCCGCTTCTGCCGCCCCGACGGCACCGTCTGCTGGGGTGCGTGGACGATGACGCTGGTGCGCGGCGCGGGCGGACGTGATCTGCGCCTGCTCGCGGTCGGGGAGGACATCACCGAGCGCCGCGCGATGGAGCAGAAGCTGTGGTGGCAGGCGCGTCACGACCCCTTGACCGGTCTGCCCAACCGGCACTGCCTGCTCGAGCAGTTGGAGGCCATCGTCGCGACGGCCGGCCCCGCCGACCACATCGGTTTGTGCTTTCTCGACCTCGACGAGTTCAAGTTGATCAACGACCGCTACGGACACCGCGCGGGCGACAGCGTGCTGGCCGAGGTCGGGCGGCGGCTGGACGCGACACTGACCTCACCGTCGGTCACCGTCACCCGCATCGGCGGCGACGAGTTCGTCGCGCTGCTCGCACCGCCCTGCGACGAGAAGACCGCGCACGCCGCCGCCGAGACCATGCTCGCGACCCTGCGCGAACCGGTGCCCGTCGGTCCCTCCGATCTGCTGGCGATGTCGGCCAGCATCGGCGCCGTCGTCGCCCCGGTCGCGGGCGCGAACGCCGAGAAACTGTTGAACGATGCCGATGTGGGCCTGTACCGGGCCAAGGCCGCCGGCCGCGGCACCTGGGTGCTGCATCGCGACGAGAGCGGTCGCGCAGCCGAATAGGGCGGGCCCGTCCGGATCAGTGCCGGCCCATCGCGAGTTCCCCTCGCCGCGCGGCCCGCCACCACCGCCGTCCGGAATCGACGACGCGCCGCGACCTGCGCGCGGCGGGTATCTGCATGAGCAGATGCATCTGGTAGCGCCACGGCATCTGCAGCCCGTGCCGGACCGCCATCGCATAGGCGAACTGCACGGCATCGCGGTCGAGATACCGGTCGGCGCGTTCGAACCAGGTCATGCTGGTGCGGGCGGCGGCCTGAATCGGGCGCATCGCGGCGCGCCGTTGCGCGTCGTAATCCTCCAGCGCGTCGGCGATCTCGCCGTGTTCGTACAAACTCTGCGCGAGCACGATGGCGTCGATGATCGCCAACCGGGTGCCCGAACCGATCGTGAAATGCGTCGTATGCGCCGCGTCGCCGAGCAACACCACATTGTCGTGATACCAGGATTTGTTGGTCACCTCGGGAAAGCAACTCCACCTTGCATTTTCGGCTCGCGACTTGCTGATCAACGAGTGGCCGTCGAGCACGTGCGTGAAAATGTCTTCCAGGACACTCATATTCGCCGCGGTGTCCGGGGAATCGAATCCCAGCCCGTGCCAGGTCTGCGGTTGGCATTCGACGATGCAGGTGCTGATTCTCCCGGCGATCGACGGATAGGCGTGGAACCAGATCCAGCCGGCCGGGGTGTGTTCGAAGGCGAAGGTGAATCGGGTGAAGACCTTGTCGGTGCCGAGCCAGATATAGCGATTCTCGCCGAGGGTCACCGATGTTCCGAACCGATGATCGTCCAACTGCCGCACCCGGCTGTTCGCGCCGTCGGACGCGAGGATGAGATCGGCGTCGTCGAAGCCGGACAGATCGTGGACCTCGCGGCCGTACCGGACGTCGACGCCGAGTTCGACGGCCCGGCGCGACAGTACGTCGAGCAGTGCCGCGCGCCCCATACTGAAGCCGTAGCCCGGGAAGTACGCGGTGCGCTCGTCGCCCACGTGAATCGCCTGTTCACGCCAGAGGACCGAGCCGGCGCGCACCGCCTGCGCGCTGTCTGGGTCGTTCCGATACAGGATGTCGAGCAGGTCGTCCCAGTACACGACGCCCCAGCCGTAGGTGGAGCCGGGAGGATCTCGGTCGATCACCGTGATGGCATGGGCCGGGTCGCGGCGCTTCATCGAAATGGCGAAGTACAGTCCGGCGGGCCCGCCACCGATACACACGATTCTCATTCGGTCACCAGTTTCTGCCCGGTTGGTCGAATTCGGTGGCACGGCAACGGTATTCGATGCGGCCGAGCCCGGCACGCGGTGCGTGTCCGGGCCCGGTCATCGGCGCTAGAAGCTTCCCCAGCCGCCGGCGAAGGGGTTCCACCAGCCGGGGTTCCAGCCCCAGCCGCCCCCGTTGCCCCAACCCCAGCCGCCGTTCCCCCAGCCTCCGTGGCCCCAGCCGCCGCCGTTACCCCAACCCCAGCCGCCGTTCCCCCAGCCACCACCGTGGCCCCAGCCGCCGCCGTTACCCCAGCCGGGGCTGTCGACGGATTGGGTCGCGGAGTTGGGTGTCGCGGCAGACGCTTGCGTCGCGGCGGCGACGACCGGAACCGCGGCAGCCGCGGCTATTCCGGCGGCGGCCGCCAATCGTGCGAATTTCGAGTGTGAATTCCTTTTCCTGATCATGATAGGGCTCCAAATAGCTGTCCCGACCTGCTGGAATTCTACGCGTTTTCGGCGAATGCAAAAGTTGCCGAGACAACCTGTTTCACGATGTCGGCCCGCCGGAATGGGCAGGGGACGGCGCCGCGGATGCGTTCAGGCGGCCGCGGCGCGGACCAGGTCCGCGATCCGCTGCTCATCGGCGGCCGTCAGCGTGGTCAGTGCGTAGGTGACCGGCCACATCGTGCCCTCGTCGAGGCGCGCGGTGTCGTTGAAACCCAGTGTCGCGTACCGAGATTTGAATTTCTCGGCGCTCTGGAAGAAGCAGACCACCTTGCCGTCGCGAGCGTAGGCCGGCATTCCGTACCACGTCTTCGGGGCGAGATCCGGCGCCTCGGCGGTCACGATGGCGTGAATCCGTTCGGCCAGTGCTCGATCGGCGGGCTGCATCGTGGCGATCTTGGCCAGCACATCGGCGGTGCCGTCCGCCTTCGCGGCTTTGCCGCCGCGGCGTGCGGCGGTCTTCAGTTCCCGGGCATGCTCTTTCATCGCGGCGCGTTCCGCGGTCGAGAAGCTCACCGCGGCCGAGGTTTTCGTGGCAGAGGACTTCGTGGTCATCGTCGTCTCCGTTCGAGTGGGGTGGTTTCAGTTGTCCTGCAGCACGCCGAGCACGTTGCCGTCGGGGTCGATCACCGTGGCGACCCGGCGGCCCGCGCCGACATCGCGGATCGGTTCCCCGACCACGGCTCCGGCGGCGGTCAGCTCTGCCAGCTTCGCCTCCAGATCGGGGACCGCCCAGTAGGTGACCGGTGCGGTCATGCCCTGCGGCCCGCCGCCTGGAACCAGGCCGACGTGGGTGTCGCCGACCTCGAAGCCGACGTAATAGGCGCTTTCGGCGGTCGCCGGCACGCCCAGCAACGCGGCGTACACGGCCTTCGCGGCGGCCAGGTCGGTGACCGGGTGCAGCACGGTCCGGATGCCCAGGGTGCTCATGGAATCTCCTGTGGTTGTCGTGTTCTCGTGGTTTCCACGGTAGGAATCGCGGCGCCGCGCAACATCCGTGCCGACCACGGAATCCACCACGGATCCGGTACGTGGTGGCACCGGTACGGGCGTCAGAATGGGCACGTGTCGAAGCAGATCGCCGCCGAGATCTCGGCTCGGGAGGCCGAGGTGCTCGCCCTGGTCGGGCAGCATCGCAGCAACGCCGAGATCGCGGCCCAGCTGTTCATTTCCGTGCGCACGGTGGAGACCCACGTGTCGTCACTGCTGCGCAAGGCCGGTGTGCCCGATCGGCGGGCGCTCGCGGAACGGGCCGGCGCACTGGGTGATCGCCGACCGGCCGCGGCGCCGGTAACGGTGTTGCCCACGACCTTGACCTCGTTCGTCGGCCGGGCCCGGGAGCAGGCCGAACTACGCGCGCTGGTCGCCGCGCACCGCCAGGTGACCGCGCTCGGTCCCGGTGGTGTCGGCAAGACCCGGCTGACGCTGGCCGTCGCCGCGGAGTCGGCCGACGAGTTCGCGGGCGGAGTCTGGTTCGTGGATCTCGTGCCGGTCACCGATCCGGAGATGACCGGCGCGGCAGTGGCCCAGGCGCTCGGTATCGGCGAACAACCGGGCCGGGACCTGGACGATTCGGTGGCGGCGGCGCTGGGCGACCGGCGGCTGTTGCTCGTGCTGGACAACTGCGAGCATCTGCTGGACGGTGTGGCGCCGTTCCTGGAACGCTTGCTGGCGCGCTGTCCGGGCGTGACCGTCCTGGCCACGAGCCGGTCCCGGCTGATGGTGCCGTTCGAACAGGTCTATGCGGTGCCGCCGCTGACCCTGGCGGAGAACGCCGACGCGGTCGCGTTGTTCCTGGACCGGGCGGAGGCGCTGGGCTGGTCGGTGCCGCCGGAGCAGACCGATCGGGTCGCCGAGATCTGCGCCCGCCTGGACGGTCTGGCGTTGCCCATCGAACTGGCCGCGGCCCGGCTGCCGACCCTCGGCCTGGACGGCCTGACCGCGAGCCTGTCCGATCCGCTGCGGCTGCTCGTGGGTGGGCGCCGCGCCGACGAGCGGCACCGGTCGGTGCGGGCCACGCTCGACTGGAGTCGAGCGCTGCTGACGGAATCGGATCGCCGGCTGTTGCAGCGGGTGGCGGTGTTCGCCGGGCCGTTCACCGCCGCGGCCGCCGCCGAAGTGACGGGTGGCCCGCCGCTGACGCCGGAGGAGGTCCCGGACGGACTGGCGAGGCTCACCGAACAGAGCCTGCTCACGGTCGTTCCGGCCGGCACCGGTATCCGATATCGGATGCTGGCGACCGTCCGCCAGTACGCGCGGGAACAGCTCGACTCGCTCGGCGAACTGCCCGACATGCTCGCCCGGCATCTGGCGTGGAGTCGGGTGACCGCTACCGCACTCGCGCACCGGTCCGAAACCGATTCGTGGCGAACCGAATTCGACGGCGTGGCCGACGACCTGCGCGCGGCGCTGAACTGGGCGGCATCCGAGCCGGAGCAGCGCGCGGCGGCATCCGAGCTGGCGCTGACCCTGGCGCGAATCACCTTCACCCGCAACCTGATCGGTGAATCACAGCGGCGCTACGAGCAGGCCGCCGCGCTGACCGAGGAACCCTCGGTGGCGGTCGAGGCGCTGCGCGAGGCCGCCGCCACGGCCGGGTGCCGGCTACACGGCTCGGAGATGTATCGGCTGTACCTGGCGGCGGCCGAGGTCGCCCGAAGCTCCGGTGACGATGCCGCTGCCGCAAGGGATCTCGCGACGGCGGTGAGTACCTGCTTCCGGATGTCGGATACCTTCGACGAGCCGCCCGCGTTGCCCGAGGCCATCGAGTTGCTGGCCACGGCCCGTAGTCTGGCCGGAGACGATCCGGCTGCCGCGGCGGCCATCGCCCTCGCCGAATGTGGACTCCGCGCCGCGGAATCCGAGGGTTCGCAGGCGATCGCATCGGCCGAACGAGCGGTCGGACTGGCGGGGCGAACCGCGGATCCGCTGGCTCGCAGCGCGGCCCTGGACGCACTGGCCGCCGCCCAGTGGTGGCATGGCGACGCGGCCGCGAGCGCGGTGACGACGCGCCGCCGGGTCGAGTTGCTCGTCGCGGCGCCGCCGACCGCGGCAGGTGCGCTGGAGCGAGTCGGCGCGCTGTCCGAAGCCGCGGACAGCTGCGTCGGGAACGGGGATCTGGCCGGCGCGCAGCTCTGGGCCACGCAGCTGCGTGATCTGCCACTGCTGGCCGAACGTGGCGATCTGGCCACCTCGCGTGTCCTGGTCGCGCGGGCATTGGCCGGCGACGCGCACGCGGTGGGGGCGGACAGTCAGCGGTTCGCCGACGCCCGGGAGCTGTCCGGGCGGGCCCGCGCGCCGCAGCTGGCGGTGTCGGCGGCCGCTGTCGCGCTGATCCACGGCCTGCGCGGTGACCTTCCCGCGCAGGCTCGATGGCAGGCGAGCGCCGCCGAGCTGTCCGGGGCACCGGCAGCCTGGCGAGCGGTCTTCGCCGCCCTGCAGTCGTTGCACGCCGGGCATGCGCACCGAGCCTGGGCGGAATTGGCCACCGCACCGGACGATCTGGACCAGCAGGAGCTGTGGATCTGGCGGCACTGGTACGTGGCGCTGCGCGCCGAGGCGGCCGTGCTGGCCGGCCGGCCGGATGCGGCGACGATCCTGGACTCCGCGCGACATGCTGTGATGGGCAACCCGATCGCCACCGCGATCGTCAGCCGCGGCATCGCGCTGCTCGCCGACGATCGCCCCGCGGTGCTGGCCACGGCAGCCGATTTCGAGGCCGCGCACTGCCCCTACCAGCAGGCCCGCAGTTCGATCCTCGCTCTCGACCCCGATGGCGCGGCACTCCTGGACGCTCTCGGCCTCACTCCGGACCGCTCGCCGCTGTGAGCGTCACCCCTGCCCGATGACCATGCTCACGTAGTCGGCTACTCGTCTCGGTCTGCGGGCGTACCTGTCTTGCGACCGCCCCCGTCAAGGCGTGTAATCGATGTGGGTCGGCGGCAAGCACAATGTGGCTGAGCGGGACAGTCCGGCATCGGCGATCAGCTGAGAAAGAGGGTTTCGTTCCGTAGCAAGAGTCGAGATGATGGCGGTGTGGAAGTGGCCGTTGGTCGGAAGGGATGCCGAATTGGCATTCATCTCGGCGGCCATGCGGGGCCGAGACCATTCGCAACCCGGAGTGGTGATCGCCGGGCCGCCTGGAGTCGGTAAGACCCGGTTGGCGCGCGAGGCCCTGGCCAAGGCCGTCCGCAGCGGTGCCCGGGAGCGCTGGGTGGTCGGCACCAAGTCCGGCCGGTCGGTACCGCTCGGCGCACTGTCCAGACATCTGCAGGAAGACGGCGCGGCGAGCGAACCCGGGCGGCCGGCGATTCCCGCCGCACGCGCACTGGCCACACGCATCGAGGGCCGCCGCGTAGTGGTCGGCGTCGACGACGCGCATCTGCTCGACGAACAATCCGCGATGGCGGTGCAGCAGCTGGTGCTGACGGGCACCACGCCCGTGGTCATGACCCTGGGGACCACGGAACGGGCACCGGATGCGATCACCTCGCTGTGGAAGGACGGCTACCTCGAGCGGCTCGACCTGCTACCACTATCGCTGCGGGAGGTCACGGCTCTGCTGGAAACCGTGCTGGGCGGCGAACTGGAGCGTTCGAGTGCCGAGCGCCTGTGGCGACTCGCCGGCGGCACCGTCTTGTTTCTGCGGCTGCTCGTCACCGCCGAACGTGAGGCGGGCCGGCTGCGACTCGATTCCGGTGTGTGGCGATGGTCCGGAGACATCGGGTTACCCACCACCCTGACCTGTTTGATCGAAGCGCAAATGGGCGCCCTCGACCCGCTCGTCCGCGAGGTCGCCGACATCCTTGCGATCGAGGAACCACTCACGGTGAGTGCCTTGGAAGAACTCGCGGGCCGGCGCGCGATCGAACAGGCCGAGGAACGCGGGCTGGTGACGGTGCAACTCAGGGATGGGCAAGGTATGTCCGTGCGCCTCGCCCATCCTTTATACGGCGAGGTCCGGCGCGATCGAACGGGGACACTGCAGGCCGTTCGCCTGCGCGGAAGAATCGCGCAGGCACTCGCCCGGCCGCCCTACACCTCCGCCGCCCGGTTGCGGGCGGCCGTCCTGACCATGCAGTCCGACCTCCCACCGCAACCGGCGCTCTTCCTCGACGGCGCGCGCATCGCCCTGAGCCGCGGGGATGCGAAATTATGTGCGCAGCTCGCCGGTGCGGCCGCGACCGCGGGCAGCGGTCTTCCGGCGCGATGGTTGCGGGCGCACGCGTTGGCGATGAACGGGGACGGCGCCCAGGCAGAGCACGAGCTCGCGGCGTTGGCGGAGGTGGGAGACGACGCTCAGCGTGCGCGGGTCGCGATCGACCGCGTGACGAACATGTTCTGGAGCCTGGGCCGGGTCGGTGACGCGGAGCGGATCCGGGCGCAGGCACGGACGTCGATCACCGATCGTGACGCACAGCAGAGCTTGATCGCGCTCGGCGCTGTCCTCGATTTGTGCCGGGCCCATCCACGGGTCGCGGCCCGGGCGGCGCGAGGAGTTCTCGACAGCGGCTGCGCGGACCCCGCCGCCGTCGCGCCGGCATGCTATGCCCTTGTCGGCGCACTCGGGGTCCTCGGTAGAACGGACCGGATCGGTCCCTTCGCCGACCGCGGTGCCATCGCGGCGCGCAGTCACGAGACGAGTATCTTGCCGATCGCGGTGCATATGGAGCATGTGCATGCCCTGGTCAACGCCGGATATCTGCATCGCGCCCAGGCATTGGCCGCCGACGTCCGTGCGATGGCCGCCGACGCTCCGGCCCCGATCCGGACCGCGGCGATGTTCGTGGACGGGCGGGTCGCACTGCGCTGCGGTCGCCTCGCCGAGGCGCTGCGCGCGCTCCGCGAGGCGACCTCCGGCCTGGGTGGGCGCGACGCGTTCGGAATGCGATATGCCTGTCGCGTCGCGCTCGCACAGGCATTCGCGCTCACCGGTGACGCCGGCGGGGCGGCGGAGGCGATGGCGGGCGCCGAGGCCGCCCGGCACCCGGGATACTCGTTCCTCGACCCCGAGTTGATGCGGGTACGGGCATGGGTGGTGGCGACAGGGCAGCAGCAGCCCAGCGCCGGCGCGATCGCCATCGCGCACGAGGCAGCGGACCTGGCCGCGAAGAATGCCCAGCTCTCACTGGAAGTCCTCGCACTGCACACAGCAGTCCAATTCGGCGATATCTCCTGTGCCGAGCGGCTGTCGCGCCTGGCGTCCTCGGTGGACGGTCCACGAGCACCCGCCGCGGCTCGTCAGGCCGCTGCGCTCACCGACCGCGACGGGGCCGCGCTGGATGAGGTCTCCGCCGAATTCGAACGATACGGCGACCTGCTGGCCGCGGCGGATTGCGCTGCGCAGGCGGCGAGCGCCCACGCGTACCGCGGGATGCGGGTTTCCGCGCTCGCATCGGCGGCACGCGCTCGCCGGATCGCCACCGAGTGCGGGGCGCGCACACCCGCCATCCGGGCGATTACCGCGATCGACGCCCGGCTCACCGACCGGCAACGCGAAATCGCGACGCTCATCGGACAAGGCCTGACGAATCAGCAGATCGCGGACCGGCTGATCGTGTCGGTGCGCACCGTGGAAGGCCATATCTATCGCGCCGGCCGGCAACTCGGGGTCAATACCCGTGAGGCACTCGCCGCCATCGTCTGCGGACGGTGACCGACCGCCCTGGGCGGCCGGCGCACGGGCCCGGATCGACGTCGCGTACTCCACTGCCGTCGCTGAGGTAGTCCACTACGTGCGCCGTCGTGGTCGGCCGGGTCGAAAATCGACGGTGACACCCGTGGCGGATGAGGGTCGGGGGATCGGTTCCTCCGCCACCTGCAGTGGAGCGCGGGATCGTCCGCGTCCTCTCCTTCAGCGTCCGGAGTGATCGCCCTTGCCCGACAGGTTCATATCGCGTTACCGGTGTGACTCACGGCTGCGCTGTGACTTATGGCTGCGCTGCGGCACGGGCGAACTGCGCATGCGTCGTGGTGGGCCGCACGAGCGAACCGAGCGGAACGTGGTAGGCGAGCGCGAAGGGGATCGGACCGCACAGGCCACGGCCGGCCGGCAGCCGCAACTCGCTCACCGCGCTGATCGCCGGGTTGCGACGCGGCAGTCGCGCGGCCTGACGCGCCGTCAGGTGGAACGGCATGGGCGGCCGCGGGGAGTCGCTGTCCTGGTGCGAGCGCCTGCGCAACCAGCCCGGAATCGTGTCGAAGACCATCTCCCCGCCCGGAAAGGCGTGCGCACACCTATCTATCAAGCCGAGCGCGTCTGCGGGCTGCAGGTACCCCAGCAGTCCCTGCGCGGTGATCAAGATCCCGTCTTCGGCATCGACGCGCCCGATCCAGCGGGTGTCCAGTACCGAGCATCCCATCACCTCGGCGCGAGCGTCTTTCGGCATGACCTGCTCACGGACCCCGATGACTCCGGGCAGATCCACCGACAGCCAGCGCAGCGAATCGGAGTTGCTACGCCAGAATCCGGTTTCGAGCCCGTCGCCCAGCGCCACGACGACACCTCGCGGATGCCGGCGGGCGAAGTCGGCGACGGCACGATCGAAGCACAGTGGCCGCAGCGCGTGCGATTGCCGTATCCGCCCGAATTCACCGAAGTCGTAGTCGATTCGCCGATACGCCTGAATCGCGACCGGATCGACGATCAGTGGGCGCGGCCGCATCGCCGCATGTGCGCGGTCTCGCAACGTCCACAGAGTCGTCGCCGAGATCTGATCGAGGGTCACCGTCACCTTCCGTTCGGACATGAGTTCCTCGCTGGTGCAATCAGGCCGTCGGTTTCGGAGTATTCCACATTCGCTGAACGCGCGACCTCGCGACGGTGCTCGTTCCGATGCGAAGGGATGAGCGCATGACCTGCGAGGATCCGACTGCGAGCCCGGCGTCCGCGTCTGGTCTGCCCCCCGGAGCGTTCGAGCTGTCACCGGCCCAGGCAGGTCTGTGGCATGCCCAGCAGCTTCTGCCGTCGGTGCCGCTGTGCGTCGCTCAAGTTCTCGAGATCGACGCCGAACTCGATGTGGCCCTCCTGCAACGGTGTGCCCTCGTCGCCGGGCATGAGCTGGCGTCGCCGTTCCTCACTTTCCTGCGCCACGACGGCCGGATCGTCCAGCGGGTGGACCACAGCTTGCAGCGCACGATTCGGATCGACGATTTCAGCGAACGTCGCGACCCCCCAGCAGCCGTCCGGGAATGGATCGACGCCGATCTCCGCGCGCCCATCGACCTCCTCGTCGATGAGCCGGGGTGCTCGCACCTGTTCCGAGTCGGTCGGCACCATTACTGGTGGTATTCGCGCGCGCATCACGTGGGCATCGACGGCATCGGCGCGATGATCCTGTTGCGCCGCACCGCCGAGCTGTATTCAGCGGCGTGCACCGGAACCGAAGCTCGGCCGTCGGGCGCCCTCGCGCTGCCGGACATCGTCGCCGGCGAGTGCGCCTACCGTCGTTCGGCACGCGCCGAGCGCGACCGTATCTACTGGCAGGAGTGCCTCGCCGGGCTTCGTGCGGTGCCCTCGCTCAGCGGCCGGGTGGCCCCGCCGCGCGCCGTTCCGCTCGCCGCGCGTGGCGTACTGCCCCCCGAGTCCGAGGACGCGTTGTCGGCGGCCGCCGGTCGTTTCGATGCGCAGACTCCCGTGCTCATCGTGGCGACGGTGCTCGCCTATCTCGCCCGGATGACGGGGCGCGTGACGTCGTCGTCTCACTCCCGGTCGCTGCCCGGACCACCGCGGCGTTGCGTCGCTCGGCGGGCATGGTGGCGAATATCGTCCTCCTGCGTGCACACGTCGATCCGGATACGACGGTCGCAGACCTGGTCCGGCAGGTGCGTCTGGCGGTGACCGGCGCGCTACGCCACCAGCACTACCGGCTCGAGGACGTCCGGCGCGACCTGGAGCCGGCACTCGGCGGCCATGGTGCGCTCGGGCCGGTGATCAACCTGATGCTCGTCGATGAATCGCTGCGGTTCGGTGGCGAGCCCGTCGGCGTGAAGGTGCTGCCGGTAGGTGTCGTCGAAGACGTGGCGTTGAATGTCTGCCGATTCGGCGCGCACGCTCCCTTGCGCATCGACCTCTCGGGAAATCCGGCCCTCTACACCGACGCCGCCCTGTCCGAGCACCATGCCCGGCTCCTGAGACTGCTGGATGCGGTCGTGGCGGCCGAGCCCGATACGTTGGTGGGCGCCCTGCCGCTGCTCACGCCCTCGGACGAGGCGCATCTCCACGATCGCGCGAGGGAGCACGTCGAAGCATCTTCCGTCGCGCTGCTTCCCGACATCCTCGCCGACGGTGCGGCACACGCCCGCGCGGCCGCGGTCGAGGCGGACGGTGTCCGGTGCGGGTACGCCGAACTCGATAACTTGTCCTCGCAATGGGCGCGTGAGCTCATCGCGGCGGGGGCGGGGCCCGAGACTGTGGTGGCGGTGCTCGTCGATCGGTCGCTCGCTTCGGTCGTGGCATTCCGGGCCGTCGCCGAGACCGGCGCGACGTGGATGCCGATCGACCCCGCGACTCCGGATGAACGGGTCGCCCGGATGCTCGCCGACGCTCGTCCGGTAGTCGGGCTGACCGTCGGCGACTACGCCGGTAGGCGATCCGGCGGGCTGCGGTGGATCGTCCTGGACGATCCGGAAACGTGCGCCCGGGTGCGCGCGCGTCCGGCCGCGCCGGTTCGCGATTCGGAGCGGACCCGCCCGTTGCGCAGCACACACCCCGCCTACCTGATCTACACATCCGGCACCACCGGCTCGCCCAAAGGCGTGTCGATCACCCACCGTGGACTGGCGAATCTGACTCGATACGTGGTGGCGCACTATCGGGTGCGGCCTAGTTCCCGCGTGTTGCTGGCGCACGCTCCCGGCTTCGACGCGGCACTGCTCGAACTGCTCGCCGCGTTCGGCGCCGGTGCCACCATGGTCGTCTGTCCGCCCGACGTCATCGGCGGCAGCGCACTCACCCGGCTGCTCTCGGACCGGCGGATAACCCATTACCTGTCCACCCCGGCGGTGCTCGCGACAATGGATCCGGCCGCGCTGCCCGGGCTGGAGACGGTCGTCACCGGCGCCGAAGCGTGCCCGCGAACCATCGTGGCGGCGTGGAGCGACCGGCACCGGCTGATCAACAGCTACGGCCCGACCGAGACCACCGTCATCGCCACCCAAACCGAACCGCTCGGCGTCGACGGGCCGATCACGATCGGCACACCCGCGGCCGGGGCGGAAGTGGTCGTGCTGGACCGGCGGCTGCAGCGGCAGCCGCGCGAGGCGAGCGGTGAATTGTATGTCTCGGGTCCAGGCATCGCCCGTGGGTATCACCGCTCTCCGGCCCTGACCGCCACCCACTTCGTCGCCGATCCCTACGGCCCCGCCGGAAGCCGGATGTATCGCACGGGCGATCTGGCACGGCGGCGCCTCGACGGGGCTTTCGACTACCACGGCCGTGGTGACAGTCAGATCAGCCTGCGGGGTATCCGGGTGGAACCGCACGAGATCGAATCCGCGTTGGCGGACGACCCACAGGTCGCCCGCGCGGCGGTGGCGATCCATCCCGGTCCCTCCGGTGATGTGCTCGTCGCCTACCTCGTCCCCGCCGGCGCCGAACTCGCCGCCGATTCGGTGCTCTCGCGCGTACGGCGGGCGCTGCCGCAACCGCTCGTACCGACCACTGCGATCGTGCTGCCGGAACTGCCGCGGACCGCCAACGGCAAACTCGATCGGGCCGCGCTGCCCGCTCCGGCGCTGTCCGCGGCGCGCTACCGTGCGCCACGGACCCCCACCGAGGAGGCGGTCGCGTCCACGGTCGCGCAGCTACTCGGCATCGCGCGGGCCGGGCGCGACGACGACTTCTTCGCCCTGGGCGGCCACTCGCTGGCCGCTACGCAACTCGCGTCCCGGCTGTCCGAATCCACCGGTGCGGTGCTCGGGGTGCGTGACGTTTTCGAGCATCCGACCGTCGCCGCACTGGCACGTCGTATCGATGAGGGATCCGAGGGCGCTGCGCTCGTACAACTCACCCGGCGAGATCCACGCCCGCGACGCATCCCGCTCGCGCCCGCGCAGCGACGATTGTGGATCGCCAACCAACGGGATCCGGACAGCGCCGCGTACAACATGCCGTTCGCGGTCCGGTTGGACGGCTCGCTCGACACCGGCGCGCTGACCGATGCGCTGCGCGATGTGCTGGAACGCCACGAACCGCTACGAACGGTATTCCCCGCCGATGCGCAGGGGCCGGCCCAGCGTGTCCTGCCGGTAGACGAGCTACAGCTCGAACTGTCCCCTCAGCCGATCGCACCGGAGGAACTCGGCGCACGGCTCGAGGCGCTGGCGTCGGCGGGTTTCGACGCTTCGGTCGAGCCGTGTTTCCGGGTCACCCTGTTGCGGTTGGCGCCCTCCGCGCACGTGCTGGTGCTCGTCCTGCATCACCTGGTGGCCGATGGCTGGTCGATGGGGCCGCTGGCCCGCGATCTCGGCGCCGCGTACGCCGCTCGCTGTGCCGGGGACCGGCCCGGATGGTCCCCGCTACCGGTCTCCTATGCCGACTACGCCCTGTGGCACACCGATGTCCTCGGTGATGCGTCGAACCCGGATTCCTATGGCGCGGAGCAGATCCGGGGCCGGCAGCAGCGACTGGCGGGCCTGACACCGGAGCGCGTGCCGGCTTCCCGTCCCGGCGCGATCCGTCGCACCGCTCGCGGAGACCACATCACAGTCGGTGTGGACCCGGTGTCGTGTCAGCGGCTGTCCCGCATCGCGCACGCCGTCGGCGCGACCGATTTCATGGCCTACCAGGCAGTGACCGCGGTGTGGCTGCAGCGCCTGTCCGGAGGCGGTGACACCGTCGTCGCCACACCGACCAGCGGTCGTGGTGATCGCCGGCTCGACGCGCTGGTGGGTATGTTCGTCAACACGATTCTGCTGCGCGCGCAGGTGAACCCCTGCGACAGTTTTCGCCGCGTACTGTCGCGAGTCCGGGACTTCGACATCGCCGCATTCGCGCAATCCGACGTTCCGTACGAACAAGTCGTCGCGGCGATCGGCGCGTCCGATATGCAGCCGGCGCAGACGATGCTGATCGTGGAAACGGCTGTCGGCGAGCAACCCACGCTTCCGGGGCTCCAGCTCACCGAGGTTCCCCTCGAATTGTCCGTCGCGCGGTTCGACCTCGACATCACACTGACCCAGCGGCGCGACTCCGCCGGGAACTTGATCGGCGTCGACGCGCGATTCGGCTACGCCGCAGACCTTTTCAGCCGGCGCACCGCCGAGGCGTACGCCCGTATGTTCGCGACGCTGGTGACGACGCTGGCCGAAGACCCGGACACGGAGCTGAGCCGCCTCGCACCGGCCGCGTCGCCGGTCGCACCACCCGATCCGTCGCCTCCCGTCCGAACGCTGCCCGAACTGCTCGCCGCCGGCGCCCACCGAAACCCCGACGGACTCGCGATTCGAGATGGCGACCGCGCGCTGTCCTACCGCGCCCTGGAATCGCGGGCAGCCCGCGTGGCGCGCGAGCTGATCGAACTCGGCGTGGGGCCCGAGCAGATCGCCGCCGTCGCGATCCCCCGCAGCCTCGAATCGGTCCTCGCCTGGTGGGCGGTCACGATGACGGGGGCCGCAACGCTGATGATCGACCCCGACCAGCCCCGCGGGCGGATCGCGACGGTGATGAGCGACGCCCGACCGGTCTCCGGGGTCACCCTCGCGCGCCATGCCGCGGCTCTGCCGCAACCCGCCCGCGGCTGGGTGGTCCTCGACGATCCCGAGACCAGCGCGCATATCGCCGGCCGGTCCTCGGACGTGGTGACCGACGCCGAACGCACGGTGCCACTGCACGTCGATCACCCCGCCTACGTGACGTTCACCTCGGGCACCACCGGACGGCCGAAGGGGGTCACGATCACCCACCGCGGGCTCGCGGCCCTGACCGCGCATCTGACCGACCGCTATCGAGTCGGAGCCGACGCACGGATCGCGCACGCGCACGCACCCGTCTTCGACGCCTCGTTGCTCGAGCTGTTCGCCGGATTGGGTTGCGGCGCAACCGTGATCGTCGTTCCGCCCGGCATCGTCGGCGGCGCCGAGCTGACCCGGCTCCTCGCGCGCGAACGCGTGACCCACTACCTGTCCTCGCCGGTCGTGCTGTCCAGTCTCGACGCCGGACAGCTGACAGATCTTCGCACGGTGGTCACCGGCGGCGAGCCGGTCGATACCGGGGTGATCACCCGGTGGGCACATCCGCGACGCCGTCTGATCAACAGCTATGGGCCGACCGAAGCGACCGTGGTGTCCACCCAGACCGAGCCGCTCACGCCGGGCGGGCCGGTGTCCATCGGGGCGCCCATACCCGGCGTCAGCGCCCTGCCGCTGGACAGGTGGCTCGCCCTGCGCCCGCCCGATGTGCCCGGAGAGCTGTATCTGGCCGGCCCCAGCCTCGCCCGCGGCTACCACCGCGACGCCGCCGCCACGGCCGCCCGCTTCGTCGCCAACCCGTACGGCCCGCCGGGCAGCCGCATGTATCGCACGGGCGATCTCGTATGCCGCCGGCGCGACGGGAGACTGGACTACCACGGGCGGGTCGACAATCAGATCAACCTGCGCGGGCACCGCATCGAGCCGGGGGAGATCGAATCCCTGCTCGCCGCCCATCCGCAGGTTTCGCGCGCGGCGGTCGCGGTGTACCACCAAGGGCTCCCCGACGCCCGACTGGTCGCGTATCTGGTCCCCGAAAACGGCGCGGTCGATTCGGAGGCCGTGCTCGCCAGGGTCCGCGAGTCGCTACCGAGCCACCTCGTTCCCGCCGGTGCGTGCGTGGTCGCCGCCTTGCCGACCAATCAGGCCGGCAAATTGGATCGCGCTGCCTTGCCGGCACCCCCACCCGCGTCGGCGCGCCGGCCCGCCTGCGGCGATGTCGAGAAACTGGTCGTGCGGACCGTCACCGAACTACTCGGCGTCGAAGACGTCGCCGCGAACGACAACCTCTTCGCACTCGGACTTCATTCGCTCACCGCCACCGAACTCGCCGGGCTCCTGCGGGCGCGAACCGCGACGCCGATCACCGTGCGGGACATCTACACCCATTCCACACCCGAATCTCTTGCCGCACTTCTCGATCGAGATGTGGCCGCACCGGATGCGGCCGACCCGGATGCCGCCCTGCGCACCGTCCTGCCGATCCGCGCGGCCGGGACACTACCGGCGTTGTGGTGTATCCACTCCGCGATCGGTCTCGCGTGGTCGTTCGCCGGCCTGACCGCTCACCTCGACCCCGAGACTCCGATCTACGGACTGCAAATACCCCAACTCACCGATCCCGCTGCCGAATTCGACGCCATCGAACAGCTCGCCGACCATTACCTGACCGAGATTCGGGCACACCAGCCCCATGGGCCGTACAGCTTGCTGGGCTGGTCGGTCGGCGGTTCGATAGCCCACGCGATCGCCGTCCGGCTACGGGCCGAGGGCCGATCCGTCGCGCTGCTCGCAATGCTGGACAGTGCGGTGCTGACGCATGAGGCCTTCGCGGACGACGCGCCGGACGCCGCTCGAATACGGCGCCTGCTGAACAAGTTCGCAGTACACACCGAATCACTGGATGACCGACATCGTGAGGTGCTGTGTCGCACCGGTGTGCGCACGATCGACATGGCCCGGCGCTACAGTCCGGCGCGCTTTCCCGGCGATCTTCTGTATTTCGGTGCCGCCGGGCGGCCGGACGCCGATCTCGGCGTGAATTCGTGGCGGCCGTTCATCGGAGGAACCATCACCACACTGCGCGTTCCCGCAGACCACGACGAAATGACGAGTGCCGCAGCCTTGGAATTCATCGGGCCGCAGCTACGGATGCACATGCCGCGCCACCCACACCGTGTAGATGGCCTCGACCCCGAGGAGACACCATGACTACGCCGATAACCACACTGACCGGACATCGTTCCGGCATCGAATGGCTCAACCTGTTCGAGTCGGAACAGCCGGATCCCCGCGCGGCGCGGTTGGCGCAATGGTCTCGCGAGTATCTCACCGCACCGCACGAGGAACTCGGCAGACCGGGCGCCGTATGCCCGTTCATCAGCCAGGCAATCGCGAAGTGCCTGTTGTGGGCGACCTTCGTGGACGGTGATGTGGGCGCGCCGGCACTCGACGTCGTGGTCGACGATATGTACGACCGGTTCGTCCACCTCACGACGATCTCGGATTGGAAGCGCCCGCACGCATTGATCACGGTGCTCACGGAACTGTCCGATCACACCGTCATCGACGAGGTCCACGCTGCCCGGAAGACGCAGTTCGTCGAGCAGGGGTTCATGCTGGGGCAGTTCTATCCCGGCTGCTCGCATCCCGGGCTGTGGAATCACGACTTTCACCCGCTGGACACGCCTTGGCCGATGATCGTGGCCCGCAACATGATGACAACGGACCTGCCATTCCTGATCGCCCGACCGGACTGGTTGCGGGCCTATTTCAAAACCTTCGCCCCCGCGCTGCCCACCGCCCTCCGATGTCGTCTGGCCGAAGATCTGTGCGACCACGGGGACGCGATCGCGGACATCACCGCCAATCACGCCCTCATCGGATCCGAATACGCCCGCTGACGGAGACCGCCGACGCCGCGTCACGGGCGCGGGAGCGACGCGGCGTGGACACGCGCCGGCAACGATCGGGGAACGCGGGCGGCACTCGGCCGGCGCGCGGGTATGTGCCGTCGGCGGGGCACTATAAGGATGGGACCTGCGGTGACCAGCTCGCGCGGCGGTGTTCGCGCAGCGTGATCAGCGGTGATGGCGGAGCAGTCCGGCGTCGTTGAGTACGACACGGACATCGTCTGCGAAGCCGGCGGTATCCGTGAGCCCGAAGGCGGCGTGCTGGAGGACGAAACCGTGGAGTAATGCCATCACCACCCGGGCTCCGCGATCGGGATCCAGTTCGGTTGGCACGGTTCCCGCTCGCCGGCCGTTGCGGAGCGCGTCCGCGATGCGTTCGCGAACGTGCTCGAAGCCCACAGTGGCCTGCCGCCGCAGCCCCTCGTTGCGCAGTAGCTCGCCCCACGCCTGGACGGCACAGCGCAGAAGTTCGTCGACGGGGACGGACTGGCCTGCCCCGTCGACAGCGAGCTCACCGCTCACCGGGTCGACCGCCGCCGCGACCAGATCGGCAACCGTGACGTCGGCTGCGTCGGCGAGCTGCTCGACCGGGGCGAACATCACCCGGAAGGCGTCGCCGGCGATCTCGACGATGATCTCCTCCTTGCCGGTGAAGTAGCGGTAGGGAGCGCCCACCGAAACGCCCGCCTCGGCGGCGATGTCGGGCATAGAAGTCTGGTGGAAGCCGTCACGGGAGAAACAACGGCGAGCCGCCGCCACGATCTGCGCCCGGTTCGCCTCCCGATGCTCGGCGGTGATGCGTGGCATGAGGTCGCACTCCCTTCCATAAAAATGAATAGTCATTCGCCTTGACGATAGCGGATGTCCTTGCCATCCTGAAAGTGAAAGGTCATTCACGGAAACGCCGTCAAGGAAAGTAGGTCCTGCCATGACCGATCCGAAGCTCGATTTGGGTGTCTACCGGTATGAGCACACCGAGCCATTGTTCGACGGGCGGGTCACGATCGCCGGAGCCGATGTCACCCTGCACACGTCGCCGCTGATCTCGGATGTGTTCCGCCGCATGGCCGAACGTGAACTGGATATCGCGGAGTTCGGGCTGACCTACTTCCTGCGAGCGTTCGACCTGGACGATTCGCCGTTCCTGGCTCTCCCGATCTTCCCGAACCGCAACTTCCGGCACTCGTCACTGTTCGTCAATTTGGACAGCGGGATCGAGAAGCCGGAGGATCTGGTGGGCAAGACGGTCGGGGAGTTCGCGCTGTGGGGAAGTGATCCGGGTGTCTGGATGAAAGGCGTCCTGGCCGAGGAATACGGCGTCACTCCCGATCAGATGCGCTGGGTGATCGGTGGCACCGACCACGCGATCCCGGCCTTCGGCTGGATTCCGCAACCCGTGCCCGAGGGCGTCGATGTCCGCCACGCCGAGGAGGGCCGGACGCTGGCCGCGATGCTCGAAGTGGGTGAGATCGATGCGCTGCTGTCGGTCGATGTCCCGGCGGCCCTGCTCGACGGTTCGACGAAGAAGATCCGGCGGCTTTTCGTCGACTACGAAGCGGTCGAGCGAGACTACTACCGCCGCACCGGTATCCATCCGATGATGCACGTCGTCGCGATACGCCGGCAACTGGCCGAACAACCGGGTCTTGCGCAGTCGGTGTATCGCGCGTTCGACGAGGCGAAAACCATTGTGCAGGAGCACTATCGGGTCGATGCGGCCAAGCAGCACATGTCCGTGATCACGCCCTGGTTCAGTGAGTTGTTCGCGGAGAACCGCGCGCTACTCGGCGAGGACTGGTGGCCCTACGGCCTGGACGCCAACCGCAAGGCTGTCGACACGTTTCTGCGGTACCACCACGAGCAGGGCCTGTCGAAGCGACTGCTCACCTCCGAGGACATCTTCGTCCCTGGCGTGGAGTGGGCTACCTCCCCTGAAAGCGGAGCCATCGAATGAGCGAGCCCACACTGTATGTGGGCACGATGCCCTACGAGACCACGCAGGCGCTGCTCGACGGGAGTGTCACCTTCGACGGTATCCGGGCGCGGCTCGACACCGCCGACCTCGCCTCCGACATCTTCCGCCGCATGGTGCACGACCGGGAGTTCGACGTGGCAGAGCTGGGCCTGACCGTGTACCTCCGCACACTCGACTCGGAGGAGTCCCCGTTCGTCGCGATCCCTGCCTTCCCCGCGCGGATTTTTCGTCACTCGGCCATCTTCGTCAACACCGCGAGCGGGATCTCCCGCCCCGAGGACCTCGCCGGAAAAACGGTGGGAGAGTTCGGGATGTACGGGCAGGATTCGGGAATCTGGGCCAAGGGGATACTGTCGGACGATTACGGCCTCACCCCTGAGCAGTGCCGCTGGGTTATCGGCGGGCTGGACCGGCAGATGCCGCCGTTCGATTTCGTCCCTCATATCCACCCCGCGCACGTACGCGTCGAGCAGGCACCTCCCGGACGTTCCCTCAGCGCGATGCTCGAGCGCGGCGAGATCGACGCGCTGATCTCCTCCAACGTTCCGCGGTGCGTGATGGATGAGTCCCCGCACGTCGCCCGGCTGTTCCCGGACCACGAAGCCGTCGAACGCGACTACTACCGCCGCACAACAATTTTCCCGATCATGCACACCGTCGTGCTGCCCCGGTCGTTGGTCGCGTCCCGTCCCGGCCTGGCCCGAATCGTCTACGAGGCATACCTGGCGGCGAAGAATGCGGGCACGGACCGATATCGCACCGGCCGCAAGCTCTACCAAGTTCGCACGATGCTGCCGTGGACCAACGCCTTATTCGACCGCAACGCCGAACTCTTCCCGGCCGACTGGTGGCCCTACGGCCTCGACGCCAACCGCAAGACGATCGACACCTTCCTCAGATACCACTTCGAACAAGGACTGTCGCCTCGCCGGCTGACCTGTGAAGAGTTGTTCGTTCCGGAACTTCTCGATACATGAGGGGCAGGAACCGGAACGGGAACTGGCGAGCACCACACCATTCATCGACGAACCGGAAGTCATATGAGCACCGATTACCGCATCATCGCGCTCGAAGAACATATCGTCACCACCGAAGTGCTCACCGCCTGGCAGAAGCTGGAGCCACGGTGGCGCGACCTCGCCCTGACGCCCTCCAGCCTGGGGGACAGCGGGCGGCGTCTGGCCGACATCGGCGACGAACGCCTCGCGGCGATGGACGCCGCAAGCATCGACGTGCAGGTCCTGTCACTGACGGCGCCCGGCGTGCAGAACCTCGAGCCCGCCGACGCGATCGTCTTGTCGTGCGAGGTGAACGACCAACTCTCCGACGCCGTTCGCACCCGGCCGGACCGATTCCAGGCCTTTGCGACACTGGCCACCCCGGCACCCGAGGCCGCGGCCATGGAGCTGGAGCGCGCCGTCACCACACTCGGACTCAGCGGTGCCATGGTCTTCGGCCGAACCCGCGACCGGCACCTCGACGCACCCGATTTCCAGCCGCTGCTGGAAACCGCCTCGGCATTGCGCGCACCGCTGTATCTGCATCCGCAGTCGCCGCCGCCCGGCGTACGCGAGGCGTACTACGCCGGGCTCGGCGACCAGCTCGATGCGGCCGTGGCCACCCACGGCATCGGCTGGCACTACGACTGCGGCGTCGAACTGCTGCGGCTGATCCTGTCCGGGGTCTTCGACCGGCTACCCGACCTCCAGGTCGTGGTCGGGCACTGGGGCGAGCTGATGCTGTTCTTCCTCGACCGCATCGACACCAACCTCACCGCGCTCGCCGGGCTGGACCGACCGATCTCGGACTACCTGCGTTCCAACGTATTCGTCACGCCCAGCGGCATTCTCAGCCAGAAGTACCTGCGCTGGGCCGCGGAGACCCTCGGCACCGACCGAATTCTGTTTGCCGCCGACTACCCCTTCGTCCCGCTGTCGACCAGGGCGCGAACGTTTTTGGACGCAGCGGCGTCGGACCCGGTCGTGCGGGCCGGGATCGGCTCGGGAAACTGGGACAGGATCCAGGCCCGGATCCGCCGATGACACCTCGGAACAGTAATTCGTTTTGGTGGCGGTGGTTGGCGGCGGGCTCGGATAGGGGCGTCCGCAGTGAACTGGCGGTGACTCGTCGCGGTCACCAAGAAGGCTCGAACGGGCAGCGCCGGCGCGTGCCGTCTCGGCTGGACTTGTTGTGGTGCCGCTGCACGTGTGTCGCAGGTTCATGCCCCTTTCAGGGAAGGGCTCGAACCTGCGACGAGCAACCTCGGAAATGCCCGAGCTCATTTTTGGCGGAGGGCACGTCAACCGCTGTGCCCTGCGGAAACAACGACGCAGGTTGGTGCCCTCGGCAGGATTCGAACCTGCGACACCCGCTTTAGGAGAGCGGTGCTCTATCCCCTGAGCTACGAGGGCGTGAACCTGGCGCGACAGTGTGAAAGACCCCGTTTCACAACGGGTTTCGCACCTGCCTCGCAGTGGTCCACGGTGCCTGTGCCTCCCGGGGGTGACGAACAGGCGTGGTCAGTCTAGCGTGTGGCGGGCCGGTGGCTAGCTCGCCAGGGTGGCTCGCGCCGAGGGGAGGTAGCGCAGCCAGGACGGGGCGACGGCCGCGCCCAGTCGCAGGCCCCTGGCGTAGGACCGGAAGGCGGCGTGGTCGCCGGGTTCCGAATGGACGCCGAGCAGGTCACAGGCGCGGGGGTGGCCGCGGCGATCCGCGGCGAAGTCACTGAAAAGGTGACACGTGGACCTTCTCGGTAATTCACGCCCGGGTCATCGGCGCGAACCGGCCGCGCCGCGCCTCACCGCGGCAACGACAGGAAATCCTCGACCGGGCGGCGCGGGGTGGGCGGGACGAAGGTGTCGTGGGGTGCGGTGCCCAGGCGGATGAGTACCTGGGGTATGCGGTCGGGGTCGGGGAGAAGGCTGCTGATCGCGCGGACGGCGGCCGGTATTTCGGTGATGTGGGTGAGGGGGCAGGTCGCGAGTCCGGCCGCTGTGGCGGACAGCAGGGCGGTGGACAGGGTTTCGCCGGTCGCCAGCCATTCGTGCGGGGTGTTCTCGGCGGTGCTGAGCACCACCAGGGTCGCGTGATCGGGTTCGCCGGTGCGGTGCGGGCTTCCGGGCGGGATCGGGAAGTCGCGGCCGACGTCGACCAGCGCGGCCTCGCGCGCGGTGGGCAGAGCGGAGGGCGGGATCCCTTCCGGAAGGTCGAAATTACCGGTCCACCAGCGTAATTCGTTCTGATACGGAGTGTCGAACTGTTGCATGGCGGCGGTCTGCTCGGAGGCGGCGGCGAGCCGCGGCCGCACCGAATCGTCGACCGCGTTCAGCCGCACACCATCGATCTCGGCCACCTCGCGCAACTGCTCCACCAGCTCCGGCCGGTCGGGCGCCGACATCGGCAGCCGGTCGGTGCGGCGCGCGCGGATCGCGGCGGCGAGGGCCCGTTCCCGGTCCGACGGCGCGCGCGGCGGTTCGAATTCGGCGACGGCCAGCAGGTCGTGCAGCCCTTCCTCGGGAACGTAGGACACCGTGATCGGATGTCCCTGCTCGGCGAAGGCGATCCGGGCGTGATGCAGATTGGCGCCGCAGCTGATCACCTCCTGGCGCCCGCTCGGATCGGCCACCTTCAGTTGCCGGGTGGAATCGCTGAACAGGTGCAGGCGGGTCCCGTCGAAATCCCAGTGCCAGGGCTGGGTGTTGTGCACGGACGGGGCGCGGGCGGCCAGCTGCAGGGCCGCGACGATGGTCGAGCGGTCGGGAACGTGCTGCATGATGCCTCCCAGAGCGATATCTCGTCGGGTGCATTCGCCAGAGTATTGCCAGTAT
This sequence comes from Nocardia cerradoensis NBRC 101014, assembly GCF_000308535.1. Taxonomy (GTDB): domain Bacteria; phylum Actinomycetota; class Actinomycetes; order Mycobacteriales; family Mycobacteriaceae; genus Nocardia; species Nocardia cerradoensis. The sequence goes on from NZ_BAFW01000016.1 coordinate 59,717, forward strand.
CGCAATTGTCGCCATCGCGGCCGGTAGGGTGGGGGTGTCTTCGCCCTGGAACGCTCGTGAACCGCTCGGAAGGTGGGACGCATGGCCTCGAAGGCGCCCGTGGTGGTGGGAGTCGACAGTTCCGACGACGCGCTGCGGGCCGCGCGCTGGGCCGCGAACGATGCGGCGCTGCACCGGGTTCCGCTGGAAGTGATCTCGGCGGTGCCGCCGGTTCCGCAGGACCGTGCCGCGGACGAGGGCGTACGCGCCTACCACGAGCGCTCGCGCGAGCAGGCGCAGCGCGCCGTCGCGGAGGCCGCTCGGGTGGCGGCCGATATCGCCCCGAAAATCGATATCGACACCGCCGTCATCGACGCGCCGATCATTCCCGCGTTGCTGTCCCAGGCCGACGAGGCCCGCCTGGTGGTGGTCGGCGCCCGCGGGCTCGGGGCATATCAGCGCAGCCTGCTCGGCTCGGTCAGCACCGCGCTGGTGCGTCACGCTCGCGGCACGGTCGCCGTGGTGCCGGCGGATCCGCTGCTCGGTTCCGAACGTCCGGTGCTCGTCGGATACGACGATTCCCCGTGCAGCGCACAGGCTCTCGCCATCGCCGTCGACGAGGCCCGGCGGCGGCAGACCGATCTGGTGGTGGTGCACACCTGGCAGCGGTTCGGCGACTACCCCTCCCCGGCTGCCCTGGAAGAGGAGGGCAATCGGCTCCTCGACGATGCGCTGGCCGCGCACGAGGATCCGGACGAACCGATCTTGGTGCGGCGGGTCGTCGTCGAGGATCGGCCGGTGCGGCGCATCCTCGACGAATCCGCCGCCGCACAACTCGTCGTGGTCGGCAGTCACGGCAAGGGCGGATTTCCCGGGATGACGCTGGGTTCCACCAGCCAGGCGCTGATGCACAGCGTCGAATGCCCGATCGTCATCGCCCGGCCCCGCACCGAATGATCAGGCGGTGAGCGTGATCAAGCGGTGAGCTCGGCCAGCAACTTCCAGGTGCGCAGCTGATCGTCCTCGCCGGCGAGGTCGGTCTGGTGGATCAGCAGTTCGGTGGCACCGGCGTCGACATATGCCCGCAGGCCGCGGGCGACGTACTCCTCGTCGCCGATCAGCGCCACATCGACCGCGTGCGCGACCCCCTCGCGGTCGAGAACCGCGCGGTAGGAATCGAATTGCTCGTAGAACCCGAGCGCCTGCGCCGCGGTCTCGCGCACCTCGTCGGCGCGATCGGTCACCACTGCGACCACACCGGCGACCACCTGCAGCGGCCGCACCGGATTCGCCGGGCGAACCCGCTGCAGGGTGGGCACGATATGTGATTCCAGCGTGCGCGGCCCGGCGAGGAACGGCAGCACGCCGTCGCCGACTTCGCCGGTGGCCCGCAGCGCCAGCGGGCCCATGGCGGCCACGAGCAGCGGGATATCGCCGCCACCGTGCACCGTCGTGGGGATCGGCGGGCGCGCGTACACCCGCTCGCCCTGGACATCGACGGTGCCGTCCTCGATGGCCTGGCGCAGCGCGATCAGATATTCGCGCAGCCGCCGGACCGGCTTGTCCTCCCGGATGCCGAAGGCCGCCGATTCCAATGGCGGAGCGCCCAATCCGATTCCCAGGCGGAAGCGTCCTCCCGACGCGGCCTGCGCGGTCTGGGCCTGCGACGCGACGACCAGCGGATGCCGCGGATTGATCGGCACCACGGAGGTGCCCACCCCGATCTCCGGCACGGCGAGTCCGACGACCGCCGCGAGGGTCAGCGCGTCGAGATCGAATTTCTGCCCGAACCACACCGAGCGCACCCCGGTGTGCTGCGCCGCGGTGGCGAGTCGGAGGACCTCGTCGACGTCGTTGGCCGCGTCGGGTCGCGGCCACACCGACACCCCGATCGGAACTGGAAGGCTCATCGGACCGAGGCTAATCCGCGCATCGGGCGATCCCACAGTTGTGCTCGCACGGATCGAAACCGTTGCCGTGGCGGCCATTTGCGCGTCGCCGCCGTTACCATCGCACGATGGGGCGTCGAGTATCCGGTGTGCTGGCTTTCGCTGTCCTGGTCGCGATCGCGATCGCGACGGCCTGGGAGCAGCAACCGCACGGATATCGCGACGTCGAGACCCCGGCCGGAGAGTTCAGTGCCGAGCGCGCGCTGGCGACGATCCGGGAGATCGCCTCGCGGCCGCATCCCGTCGGCACCGCCGAACACGACCGGGTGCGCGACCATCTGGTGGCAAAGCTACGAGAACTGGGACTGGACACCGATGTTCACTACGGAGTGGGCCGGTATCCGGTGGACCCGCATCGTGCGGTAGCGGTGCTGGGGGAGACCGGAAATATCGTCGCCCGCTGGCCGGGCAGCGCCGCGACCGGAACGATATATCTTGTCGCGCATTATGATTCGGTCCCGCCCGGCCCCGGCGCGAACGACGACGGGGCCGGCGTCGCGACCGTTGTGGAGGCGGTGCGCGCGCTGCGGGCGAGCGGACTGCGGCCGCGCAACGATCTCGTGGTACTGCTCACCGATGCCGAAGAGGTGGGCCTGCTCGGCGCCGAGGCCTTCGCGAGCTCCGGCGGCGCCGATCCGCGCGGCGGTGTGGTGATCAATCACGAGGCGCGTGGCGCCGGCGGTCCGCCGATGCTGTGGCGGATCGGTCATCCCGATGCCGGGCTGATCGGCGTGGTCACCGGGGTGCCGCATCCGAACACCGATTCGCTGTCCACGACGCTGGCCGGTGATCAGACCGGGAGCACCACCGACTTCGCGGCGCTCGATCCGCACGGCTTCCGGGTGCTCGATTGGGCCTTCGCCGGTCGAAATGCCTACTACCACAACCCGTTCGACGATCCGGACCACGTCGACCTCGCCACCGTGCAGCAATTCGGTGACAACACCACCGCCGCGGCACGCGAATTCGCGGCGCGGGATCTGCGGGCCACGGCCGATCAGCCGGATCGCGCGTATTTCCCGCTGCCGTTCGGTGTGCTGGTGGTACTGCCGCTGTGGGTGGTGGTCGCGGCCGCGATGGCGTCGGTGCTGCTCGTGGCCTGGGTGGTGTGGCGGATCCACCGGACCGGGGAGGCGACGATCGGCCGGACTCTGGGCGCGGCGGCGACCGCGCTGGTGGCGGTTCCGATCGGGATGGGCGTCGTCTATGGGGTGTGGACGGCGATCACGGCGATCCGCCCGGAGTACCGCGCGCTGTTCGTCGATCCCTACCGGCCGCAGTGCTACGGCGCGGCCGTGGTGACGGCGTGTGTGGCCGTCCTGGCCGCCTGGTACGCCCTGTCGCGGCGGCTGTTCGGGCCCTCCGCGACCGCCGTGGGTGTGCTGTGCGCGGTGACCGCGATCGGTGCGGTGGTCACGGCCCTGTCGCCGGCGGCGGGGGTGATGGTGGTGGCCCCGGCGCTCGCCGCCGTCGCCGGTGTCGTGCTGACGTTCCCGATGCCCGACCGTCTGCGGTTGCCGGTGCTCACCCTGTTCCTCGTCCCGGCGGCGGTATTCGCCGGTGGCACCGCGTACGCGGCGTTGCAGACCGGAATCGCCGCCGCCGCCTATCTCACCGCGCCCGTGGTGCTGGTTCTCGGTGGTTTGTTCACGCTGACCCTGACTCATGCGTGGCCGAACCGCCGCGCCGTTCTGATCCCGGTCGCGGCGGTGGTCCTCACGGTGGCGCTCGCGGCGGCCGGGACGATCGTCGACCGGTTCGACGCTCGACATCCACTGATGTCGCAACTGTCGTACGCGCTGGATGCGAACAGTCGCGAGGCGCAGTGGATTTCCACCGCGGCGCCGGATCGATGGACGCGGACATTCGTCGAATCCGGTTCCGCACAGGGAGCATTCGCACAGTTGTGGACCGACGCGGCGGCCGTCGGCGCCGCCCCGGTGCACGACCTCTCCGGTCCGGCGGCCGACATTCTCTCCGATCGCACCGAGGCGGATCTGCGCACCGTGCGACTGCGGCTGCGATCCACGCGCGGGGCCACCTCCGTCGCGCTGCGGTATGCCGGGCAGATCCGCTCATTGACGGTCGCGGGGCGCGACGTCACGCCGGTGCCGGCCGCGGGGTTCCGCTTCCACGCGCCGACGGCCGCGGGGGTCGAGGTCGAGGTCACGGCGCCGGCCGGGCCGCTCACCCTCCGGGCCGTCGATTACAGCTGGCTGCCCGACGCGCATCTCGCCGACGCGCCGGCGGACATCTACTACCGGCAGGACAGCACGGTCGCGGTGTTCACCACCATCCGGTTGTGAACACCGCGGCGGCGAATCAGGATCCGGCCACGCCCTCGGCATAGTCGGCCGGGTCGAAACGCCGTGTCTTCCACCGGAACAGCAGGGTGGCGCCGGGCCAATTGTTGGTGATGCGGCCGGAGGCGTTGCGGTACCAGCTGGAGCAGAAGTTCCACGGCGTATCGGCCAGGCGCTTGCGCAACCAATCGTCCCAGGCCTGTTCGGCGGCGGGCCGCGCGGCGAGGAAATGTCCGGGTTTGGCGGACAGATACTCCACCAGCTGCCGGATATAGCGGGCCTGTGATTCCAGCATGTAGATGATCGAGCCGGAGCCCACATTGGTATTGGGCCCGTACATCATGAACAGATTGGGGAAGCCCGGCACCGACATACCCAGGAATGCCCGCGCGCCCTCCGGCGCCCATTCGTCGGACAGTTTGCGGCCGCCGAGACCGTAGATGTGCATCGGCGCGAGGAATTCGGTGCCCTTGAATCCGGTGCCGTAGATGATCACGTCCACCGGATGCTCGACGCCGTCGGCGGTGCGGATTCCGTTCGCCGTCACCGCCTCGATGGCGGTGGTCTCCACACTGACATTGGGCTGGGCGAGCGCGGGGAAGTACTCGTTGGAGAAGAGGCCGCGCTTACATCCGGCGGCGTAATCCGGAGTCAGTTTGGCGCGCAATTCCTCGTCGGGTACGGCGTTGGCGCGATGCCGGTCGGCGATCGCGATCACCGGATGTTTGATCCACGGCACGTCGGTCAGTGCCAGTGCCATCACCTCGAAGAAGGTCCAGATGGCGAAGCGTTCGGCCCATCGGCTGGGCGGAAAGTACTTGAACAGCGCGTGATGCAGGCCGGTGTATTCGGTATCGAATTTTCGGCAGCACCCAGGCCGCGGAGCGCTGGAACAGGGTGAGATGCCCGACGGTCGGCTGAATGGCCGGAATGTATTGGATCGCACTGGCTCCGGTGCCGATGCACGCCACCCGCTTACCGGTGAGATCGACGTCGTGGTCCCATTCGGCGGAGTGGAAGGCGGGACCGGTGAAGGTGTCGATGCCGGGGATGTTCGGCATCGCCGGACGCGAGAGCTGGCCCACCGCCGGAATCAGGACGTCGGCGGTGAGGGTTTCGCCGCCGGCGGTGCGCACCTGCCAGACACCGCGCGCGGCATCGAATTCCGCATCGGTGACCTCGATGCCGAAGCGGATCTTGCGCGGCAGATCGTACTTCTCGGCGACCGCGCGCATGTACGCGTGGATGTCGCGCTGCTGGGAAAAGCGGCGCGGCCAGTCGGATTTGGGTTCGAACGACCACGAGTACAGCGGGGAGGGCACATCGCAGGCCGCCCCCGGATAGGTGTTCTCACGCCAGACACCGCCCAGATCGCCGGCCTTCTCGACGATGGTGAAATTGTCGATACCGGCGCGCTGCAATTCCAGCGCCATGCCGAGGCCGGCGAATCCGGCGCCGATGATCACGATGGATGGCGTGGCAGTCATAGTCGAAGAGTAGAGCGCTGGACGGTCGTTTCCGAGAGATCAGCGGCCAACGAATCAATATTTCCGGCCACGCCGCGGCGGCCGCGTCGGACCGGACATGCGACTCCGCTGGACAGTTCCGGCCCGCCGAACCTACTATCTATAGCAGTTCCTCTTCAAAAAGCCTGTCCCGGTGGGCATTTGGCGTTTCGACGGCGCTGCAGGGGGTGTCGTCGCGCGTCCGCGGCCATTCGGGACGGATCTGCCGTACCTGGGTGCACCCGGACGGCAGGGGCGGCTGCACGTGGCGATCAGGGGTTCGCCACGTGCAGCCGATTCATCCCATGTCCGTGCAGTTCGTGCCGTGTGTCGGGGGAAAAGTGGACCATCCGGTCGGGTCGATAATCGCTACGTCCGGTTTCGGCTATCCTCGCGGCAGGTGTGACGTCGTTCACCGGTGAAGGAGTGCGGTTACTGATGTTGAGCACGATGCAGGACGATCAACTGTCGCTGGCCACCCTGCTGCGATATGCGTCCACGTTCCACGGCGATGCCACGGTGTCGACGTGGACGGGGGACGGGGTGCGCACCATGACCTATCGGGAATTGGGTGCGGAATCGGCGCGGCTGGCCAACGCGTTGCGGGGGCTGGGGATCGATGTGGGCGATCGGGTCGCCACGTTCATGTGGAACAACAACGAACATATGGTCGCCTACGCCGCCGTGCCCGCGATGGGCGCCGTGCTGCACGCGCTGAACCTGCGGCTGTTCCCCGAGCAGGTCACCTACGTGGCCAATCACGCCGAGGATCGGGTCGTGATCGTCGACGGCTCGCTGCTGCCGATGTTCGCCGGATATCTGCCGACGCTGAAGACCGTCCGCCACGTCATCGTGGCCAACGGCAACGCCGCGGATCTGACCGCCCCCGAGGGCGTGCAGGTGCATTCCTACGCGGAACTGCTTGCGGGACAACCGGATACCTACGATTTCCCGGTCGTCGACGAACGCTCCGCGGCCGGGATGTGCTACACCTCCGGCACCACCGGCGACCCCAAGGGCGTGGTGTATTCGCACCGGTCCAACGTGCTGCACGCCATGCAGGTGCTGACCAACGCGAGTATGGGATTCACCTCCGACGACACCGTCCTGGCCATCGTGCCGCTGTTCCACGCCAACGCCTGGGGCCTGCCGTACGCCGCGATGCTGTCGGGGGCGAGCGTGCTGATGCCCGACCGCTTCCTGCAACCGGCGCCGCTGCTGGAGATGATGGCCGCGGTGCAGCCGACCTTCGCCGCGGCGGTGCCGACCATCTGGGGTGGCGTACTGGCGCAGTTGGAGGCGAAGCCGCAGGACATCACGCATCTGCGCGAGGTGGTCGTCGGTGGATCCGCGCTGCCGCCCTCGATGATGCGGGCCTTCCAGGAGAAGCACGGCGTGCGCCTGCTGCACGCCTGGGGAATGACCGAGACCTCCCCGCTGGGCAGCGTCGCGCATCCGCCCAAGGGCGTGACGGGCGAGGACGAATGGGAGTACCGCTACACGCAGGGACGGTTCCCGGCCCTGGTGCAGGCGCGCCTGGTCGGCGACGACGGCTCGGTGCTGCCCAACGACGGCGAGGCCGTGGGCGAACTCGAGGTGCGCGGCCCGTGGATCGCGGGGGCCTATTACTCACCCGAGGGCGCGTCCGTCGACCCGGACAAGTTCGACGACGGCTGGCTGCGCACCGGTGACGTCGGCAAGATCACGCCCAACGGCTACCTCACGCTGGTCGACCGATCCAAGGATGTGATCAAGTCCGGCGGCGAATGGATCTCCTCGGTCGATCTGGAGAACGCGATCATGGGTCATCCGGCCGTCGCGGAGGCCTCGGTGATCGGAGTGCCGGACGAGAAGTGGGACGAGCGGCCGCTGGTCGCCATCGTCCTCAAGGAGGGCTCGACCGCAGAACCGGCCGAATTGCGCGATTTCCTGGCGGACAAGTTCGCCAAATGGCAGTTGCCCGAGCACTGGACCTTCATCGACGAGGTGCCCAAGACCAGCGTCGGCAAATTCGACAAGAAGCGGCTGCGGGCTCGGTATGCCGACGGCGAATTGAGCGTCACGACGCTGTGAGATAGAGCGTCACGACGCTGGGAAATAGAGCGTCCCCGCCGCTGTGAACGGACCCCCGCAGGCGCGGCCGGAACATCCGGTCGCGCCTGCGGTGTGAGCGCGGTGCGGTGGTGCCCGGCCGTGCCGGTGGGCGAGGGATCGGGGAACCTGTTGGCGCTATGTCAACAAGGTGTCGTAGGCTGAGCACCGGCGTCCGGTGGGCGTCCGATCATGTGCAGAAAGGGTTGGCGATGAGCGAGACGAGCAGCGCCGAGACGAACGACGACACCCCCGCCTTCGCGGATGTGGTGAACGGCGCGCTGGAGTTCACCATCCCGATCGCGCACAAGATGGGTGTGCAGGCGCTCGAGGTACGGCCCGGATTCGCCGCCACCACCGTGCCGATCGAGGGCAACGGCAACCACTTCGGGGTCATGTACGCCGGCGTGTTGTTCACCGTCGCGGAAATTCTCGGCGGCGCCATTCCGATCGCCACCTTCGACAGTGCGAAGTACTACCCGCTGGTGAAGGATCTGCAGATCTTCTTCCGCAAGCCGGCGAAAACCGATGTGCGGGCCCAGGCTTCGCTCTCGGAGGAGGAGATCGCCCGGGTGATCGCCGACGCCGAGGCCAACGGCAAGGCCGACTTCACCCTGGAGGCCACCGTGACCGACGCCGACGGCGTGGTGGTCGCCGAGACGCGCGGGCTGTACCAGTTGCGCGCGCACGGAAAGTAGCGACCGGGGCCGCACGGCCGGGAGACCGATGCGGCATACTGCCGGTCGACCGACAGTGTGCCGCGGGGTTACGGTGAGGGCGCGTACCGTCGAAGGGGCGGTGTCGTAGCGCCCGACAGGGGAGCCCGCGTGGCCGCGCAGCCGTTGCCTCCTCGCGGCCCCCGCTCCACCGGGCGGGGACAGAGAGGTCCGGCGTAATGGGCGTGCACCGCCATCCGATGCGAGACAGTCGGCGCGGCAGGGGGATTCGAGCATGACGGTGAATCTGCTACGCACGCTGATCACGCGGGCGTGGGCCGAACTGGAATATCTGCGGCTCGCGGTCGGCAGTGGCGTGGTCGGGATCGAGTCGCCGTTGACGTTGCTGTCCGCGGGCGACGCGCTGCTCCGGCACGGCGCGCTGCCCGCGCTGCTGCGGCTGGCCGCCGCCCGCTACGGCGATCGCGCCGCGGTGATCGACGAACTCGGCACGCTGAGCTATCGCGAACTCGAGGACCGCTCCAACCGGCTGGCCAACGAATGGCGCAAACGCGGACTGCGCACCGGCGAGGGTGTGGCGATTCTGGCCCGCAACCACCGCGGCCTGCTCGACGCGGTCTTCGCCGCGGCCAAGTGCGGGGCCCGGATCATCTTGTTGAACACCGATTTCGCCGGGCCGCAACTGCGGGACGTGGCGGCCCGGGAGGGCGCCGATCTGCTGGTGTACGACGAGGAGTACGAATCCATCCTCGGCGATCTGAGCCCTCGGCGCGGGGCCTATCGGGCGTGGTCGGAGACCGGGCACACCTCCAGCCTGGAGTCGCTGATCACCGCGGGCTCGCCCGCCACGCCGCCGATCTCGCGTTCCGGCGCCAAGATCATCCTGTTGACCAGCGGCACCACCGGCACGCCCAAGGGCGCGCCGCGGTCGGAGCCGCGTTCGCTGGAACCGCTGGGCGCGATTCTCAGCAAGGTGCCGTTCCGGACCCGCGAGGTGACCGAATGTCCGGCACCGCTGTTCCACACTCTCGGTTTCGCAATGTCGTTGCTGGCCATCGGCTTCGGCTCGACATTGGTGATCCGGCGGCGATTCGATCCGCAGCGGGTGCTCGACAGTATGGCCGAGCACCGTGCGACCGCGCTGATCGTGGTGCCGGTGATGCTCGCGCGCATGGTCGAATCGGGTCCGCAGGCGGTGCGCGAGCGGGACCTGTCGGCGCTGCGCATCGTTTTCGTCGCCGGAGCGCAGCTGGGCGCCGAGTTGTGCAGGCGCGTGACCGCCGCGTTCGGGCCGGTCGTCTACAACCTGTACGGCTCCACCGAGGTCGCCTACGCCACCATCGCCACGCCGGAGGATCTGGCGGTGGAGCCGGGATGTGTGGGGTCACCGGTGGTGGGCGCGGTGGTCGAGATCCTCGACGAGCAGGGCGAGCCGGTACCGCCCGGGACGAGCGGGCGGATCTTCGTCCGCAACGCGATCCCCTTCGACGGCTATACCGGTGGCGGCGGTAAGGAGCGGATCCGCGGCCTGATGTCCACCGGCGATGTCGGCCATTTCGATTCGGCCGGAAGGCTTTTCATCGACGGACGCGACGACGACATGATCGTCTCCGGCGGGGAGAACGTATTCCCGGCCGAGGTCGAGGAATTGCTCGACGCACATCCGGACGTGCGCGAGGCCGCGGTCATCGGCGTGCCCGACGACGAATACGGCGCCCGGCTGGTCGCTTTCGTCGTCCGCACTACCGAAACCCTCGGCGCGGAGGAGATCAAAGCGCATGTGAAGGCCAACCTCGCGCGCTACAAGGTGCCTCGCGACGTGGTGTTCATCGACGAGTTGCCGCGCAACCCCACCGGCAAGGTCCTCAAACGGCGGCTGCGGGAATGGGGCGAGGGGCCCGGAGCGTAACGCCGGTTCCGGCGCCGGACATCTCCGGCGCCGGAACCGTACGGTTCAGCAGTTACGCAGTTCCGGGCTCTGATTGAGCAGTTGAGCGCGGGTGGAGATGAAGGTGGAGTAGGTGTCGCCACCGACGGCCGACAGCGGGAAGGCCGCCACCCGGTGGCAGTTCTGGAAGGCGAGCTTGATGCCGAAATGCCGCTCCAGGCTGCCGCGAATCGAATCCGACGCCATCGCGCGCAGCAGCTGGCCGCGGGCCGTCTCGTCCGGCGGGGGCACCTGATTGTCCGCGAATTCTGCTGTGCCGGAACGCAAGTCTGCAGCCACCCGGCTGACGACCTCGTAGGCGTAGGGCAGGGAGGTACGAACGCATTCGACGAATTCCTCGTCGCTGACCGGACCGCTTTCGGCGCGTTCGAGCAGTGCGGCTGGGACATCCAATGACATGACGCTCTCCTCGTGGGATGGCGGGTGATGTCCCACGAGTCTAAACGACAAACGTTGTCAACAAGACCCGAACGGCCGCGAAAGTGCCGATTGCAGAGCGGCTTTCGTATCCTCGGTGAGCGTGCGCACCAGGTCGGCGGCCGGAACGGCGTCGGCGAGGGTGTGCGCCTGCCCGGCCCACAGATTCACCGCGTCGGGGTTGTCGGCGGCGCGGGCGTGCGCGCGCAACGGTCCGGTGGCGTAATGGATTTCGGGGTAGGCCGCGGGCGCGTCGGGGTTGTCGAGCATGAATTGATTGCGCAGGCCACGGGCCCGGCGGCCGCTGAAGGCGCGGGTCAGCATGGTGGGCGTCTCGATCGCGAGCGCATCGCGGTGCAGTGCCGAGGTGCCCGCCTCCGGGCAGCGGAGGAAGGCCGTGCCCAGCTGTGCGGCCGCGGCGCCGGCGGCGAGGACCGCGGCGATACCCGCGCCGGTGGCGATGCCGCCCGCCGCGACCACGGGCGTGTCGACCGCGGCGCGCACCAGCTGCACCAGTGCGAGGGTGGTGAGGGGATCGGCGCCGTCCTCCTCGGGCCGGTCGGCGAAACCGCCGCGATGCCCGCCGCCCTCCGCGCCCTGGGCGACGAGGACATCCGCACCCGTCTCGGCGGCGACCCGGGCCTCGGGCACCGAGGTCACCGTGACCCACACCTCGGTTCCGGCCCGATGCAGGCGCTCGATCTCGGCCTCCGACGGGCAGCCGAAGGTGCACGAGACCACCGCGACCGGCTCGGTGGTGAGCAGATCGAGCTTCTCGTCCCAGGCGTCGGCGTCGAACCGCGCCTCGCCGAGCGGGAAACGCCGGCCCAGCCGGTCGAGGTAGGCCGCGAAGTGTTCCGGCGGTGTGGGCGCGCCCGGGACGAACAGATTCACCCCGAACGGGGTCTCGGTCAGCTCGCGCAGCGCCGCGATGCGCGCGGCGGTATCGGTGGCGCTCAGATATCCGGCGGCGAGGAATCCCAGGCCGCCCGCGTTGCCGACAGCGGCGGCGAGTTCCGGGGTGGACGGGCCGCCGGCCATCGGCGCCAGCACGATCGGGGTGCGCACGTTGTCGAGGATCACCCCCTCAGTCTGAACCCGCCCGCGCGCCTCGGTAACGGTGCCCACGGGACCAAGATCAGCCTTCCACCTGCGAATTCCGCCACGGAGGTTGCGAAAAGGTCACGACGGAGTACAGTTTCCGTCACAACAGATGCCGAATCGTTACCGAATGCCAGGTTTCGTCCGGCGTCGCCACCGAGTTGATCGACGCTAGGACGAGCCTTGCCGCAGCACCGTGAGACATCCAGTTCCGTATCCGTTCAGGACCTGCTCGGTGACATCTCCGCCGGTAGCGGCGCGGCTGAGCGTCCCACTCGTCATCGTGCCCAGCCGCGCACCGGCGACCGGATGAAG
>NZ_BAFW01000015.1 GCF_000308535.1 Nocardia cerradoensis NBRC 101014
GACCCCGGCGCTTCCGGCGGCGCCGGCCGCCGCGGCTCCCACCGCCCCGGCCGAGCCGTCCGAACCGTCCGTTCCCGCTGCTCCTGCCGCGGAGCCCGAGCCCGCCGTCGCCGCGGAGCCGGAGTCGGCCCCGGCCGCGAAGTCCGCCCCCGCGGCGGCGAACGCCAAGCCCGAGTCCAAGCCCGCGGCGCAGAAGACGGCCCGGGCCAAGCGGGGTAAGGCGCCGATGCCGTCCTGGGAGGATGTGCTGCTCGGCGTCCGTAGCTCCGGGCACTGAGTCCGCCGCCGGGAACGAAATCCCGGCCGGTCACATCGAATTCGCGGCGGAGACCATCGGTCTCCGCCGCGAAGTCCGTTCCGTGTATTCACCCCCGTTCGGGCGCGTCGCCGCCGGAATGTTGGGAAACGGGGGTTGACACGCGCGGCAGAAGTCAGAAGCGCCGGTGTTTCCGCTGTTGGGGGAGTAGATTTTTCGTATGCGCCCGATTCTCGTCGGACGCACAGCGAGCAGGCCGCGGCGGCGGATGTGGTTCGGCTCCCGCGATTGCTCGGGAGTAACCACGCTTACCCGTTCGAGCTCGGGAGGTGTCGCAGGTGCCATCCACAGCCTCGTCGATCTGGTACGTCGACGACCCGGATCCGGCGGCGGTCCTGCGCTCCCACCCCGATCCCGATCCGGAGGCCGCGCTCGCACTGGCCAAACAGCTCAATCCCGACCACGACGTGGTGCCCGCCGCCTCCGGCACCCTGAAGGTCTGGGCCGGCCCCGATCCCGGCTCGATGTACATCGGCTGCTTCCCGGGCGTCACCGTGGTCTGCACCGTGCAGGCGGCGCGCAGCCACCCGACCAGGCTGCCGGAACTGCTCATCCGGCCGCTGGCCTCCGAGCACACCTATCTCGTGTCCTACGACGTCCCGCTGGGCTGGGGTGCGTTCGCGCATTGGGAGCGCGGGGAATTCCGTCGCGCCTTCAGCGCCACCAGGGTCGATATCGTCGAGGACGAAGGGTTACCGCTGGTGTGGGAGCGCCCGTACTGGGCCGGCGACCATCCGGTCCGGCTGCGGCCCGGCGATTTTCCCGATCCGCAGATCCTGCCGTTCGATCCGCCGGAATTCGCCGACGCCGCGAACGAGGAGTGGCTCGGATTTCGTTATCGGGCGGGCGCCGGCGGCGACGCCCTGCTTCCGGACCGGATCGAGGTGTGCGGATTCAGCCTGTATCCCGCCGGGCAGGCGCCCGCACCCGCGACGCGGGAGACGTCGGTGACGATTCCGGCGAGTAAACGCTGGTTCGGCTGGCTGCGCGGACGCGACCGCGTGGTGTGATCGCGAAACCTATTGGGCCGCGGCGTCGATCAGCAGCACGACCCAGCCGATCAGTACTCCGGCGCCCAGTCCGGCGAGCACCCAGCGGGTGACCGGGGTGTGGCGCCAGCGCCACGCGGTCGGTGCGGTACCGGCCACGGCGATCACGTTCACCGCCACCGCGAGCATCCAATGGACATGGGCCAGTGCGACACCGAACGAGTACACCCCGGCGGCGGTCAGCGCGGCGACGAAGACGGCTACGGCGATGCCCGCCGCCCACGGTGTCGGTTCGCCGGGGGTGGCTTCCGGGCGGGTGACCGGTCGATTCACGAGGTCCGCACCCTTTCGTAGAAGGCCATCGCGGCCGCGGTCGCGACATTGAGCGAATCGGTGCCGGGGGTCATCGGAATCCGGGCGCGAATATCGGTGGCGCGCATGGCCGCCTCGGTCAGACCGGGGCCTTCCGCACCGAGCAGCAGCGCCACCCGGTCGCCGGTCATCGCGGTCGCCAGATTCACCGCCGCCGGATTCGGCGTCAGCGCGATGATCCGGAAACCGAGTTCGCGCAGCGTATGCAGGCCGTCGGGCCAGGTCGGCAGCGATGCGAACGGTACGCGCAGCACGTGCCCCATCGACACCCGCACCGCGCGGCGATACAGCGGATCTGCGCAGCGGTCGCCGAACAACACCGCGTCGGCGCCGAGTCCGGCCGCATTCCGGAAGATCGAGCCGATGTTCTCGTGGTCGTTGACGCCCTCGAGCACCGCGACCGTACGGGCGGTCTGCAGGATTTCCTCGGGCAGCAGTTCCGGCGGGCGGCAGGCGGCGGCGAGGACGCCGCGGTTGAGGTGGAATCCGACGATCTCGGCCATCACCTCGGCGCCGACGCGGTAATAGGGGATGTCCACGCCGGCGAGGTCGGGGGCGAGCTGATCGAATCGGCGCCCCACCCCGAGCAGGGCGAACGGCTGGAAACGTGAGGCCAGCATGCGCTGCACGACCACCACGCCCTCGGCCACGACCAGGCCTTTCCCGCCCGGAAGGTCGGGTCGCCGGTCGGCGGAGTTGAGGTCGCGGAAGTCGGCGACCCGGGGGTCGCCGGGGTCGACGATATCGATCACGTGGGCCACGGCAACCTATCCTGCACCCTGGCCGCGAATTCGGCCGAGCCAACTGTCGTGTGTAACACGGTTTGGCGGGCAACGCTATGGTGAACTCTTTATTGGTTTATCCACAGAACGATTTATCCATCGCAACGGAAGAGGACGCATGACCAAGCCGGAAGTCGAGTTCCAGGAAGGCCCCGCGCCCACCACGCTGGAAGTGCAGGATCTGGTCGTGGGCGACGGCGCCGAGGCCGTACCCGGCGGCACCGTGGAGGTGCACTATGTGGGCGTCACCTACGACACCGGCGAGGAATTCGATTCGTCCTGGAACCGTGGCGAATCCATCACCTTCCCGCTGCGCGGCCTGATCCAGGGCTGGCAGGACGGAATTCCCGGGATGAAGGTCGGCGGCCGCCGCCAGCTGACCATTCCGCCGGAGCTGGCCTACGGTCCCGAGGGCTCGGGCCACCCGCTGTCGGGCAAGACGCTGATCTTCGTCATCGACCTGCTGAACGTCGTCGAATAAGGGCGTTTACTGCCGGACGATCTCGACCGGATCGGACAGATTCGTCGCCAGGACGGACTGCTGGGATGTGCTGTGTGCCGGTAACGCGGTGAGGGCCTTGCCGGTTTGATCGGTCAGATTCGTCGAAATCTGCTGCATCCGGGTGACTCCGCCGGTCACCGCCTGCAGCGCATCCTGTAGTTGCGTGCTCGCCTGGTCGGCGAGCCGCGGAATCTGCCCGGCCAGGGCGGCGCCCTGGTCCAGCTGGGCGGTGGCCGAGGTCAGCCGGCTCGCGGCATCGCGCAGGATGGTGCCGAGACCGGTGTTCGGATCGGTACTGCTCCCGGTCAGCCGGGCCACGCCCGCCAGTTGGGTGTCGGCCTGGCCGGCGATCGAGCGCAGCGCTTCCAGCTTTCCGATGATGTCGGTGAGCTGCGGATTCGCCGCGAACGGCAGCGCTCGCAGCAGCGGCAGGACCTGGTCGAGCCCGGTGCTCATCGCGTTCGCGCCGGCACTGATCTGCCCGATGGTCAGTCCGGTGGCATCGAAGGCGCCGGCCATGTTCTCGGCCTGATTCGTCGCCTGATCCAGGGTGCTGTGTACCTGGCCGAGCTGCGAAGTCAGCGTTGCCGCACCGGATTTCGCGGAATCCAGGAAACCCAGCATCTGCTGGGCGCCGCCGGTGAACTGTCCGGCGGCGTCGGAGGCCGTGCGCACGCCCGCGTCGAGCAGCTGGGACGTGAAGGCGGCCTGCTGCATCGAACCGCGCGCGTTCGCGACCGCGGCCAGCGTCTGGTCCACGCCGGCGGCCGCGATTCGCCGCGTCACCGCCGCGACCGCATCGTCGACCGCGGCGGTGTCGGCGTGCTCGTTGGTGGCCACGGTCAGCTGTGCCCGATGCGGTTGCGCCGTGGCGAGGGTGGCCAACGACGAACTGAGGTCGGCGGGCAGGGTGATCACCGCGGCGTGATCGGTGGTGCGCGCGCCGGGTTCGGCCACGGTCCAGGTGTCGTCCTCGGATTGCAGCGCCTTCACGATGCGGGCACCGGCGGGCCCGGTATCCGCGTTGACGATCGCGATATCGGCCGGTGCGGCACCACCGCGGGTGGCGGCGATCACCCCGCCCGTCACCGCACCGGCGACCACCAGGGTCACCACACCGAGCACCGTCCAGCGAAAACGTCTATCTGCCACGTCGTTCGACGGTAGCGACGGTGAATGCGCGAGTACTGGCGGATATCTGAGGGTTCTGTGAGGGAATTCGGACGAATCAGATATCCGGCGGTGGCGGTGCGGACATCGGACGGTCCGGCAATTCCAGCACCAGGCGCACCCCGCCCAGGGTGCCGTCGTCGAAATAGGCTCGGCCACCGTGCAATTGGGCCTGCTGCGCGACCAGGGCCAGGCCCAGCCCGGAGCCGCCCTTGGTGGCGTTGGCACCGCGGATGAAGCGGTCGAAGACGGTTCGCCGTTCCTCGGCCGGGATGCCCGCGCCGTTGTCGTCGACCGAGATCACGATCCAGCCGTCGGGGCGGCGATGCGCCGACACCAGCGCCTGGGTCGCGCCGCCGTGGCGGGCGGAATTGGTGAGCGCGTTGTCGACCGCCAGCCGCAGTCCGGTCGGCAGGCCACGGGTGATCAATTCGGGATCGGTCTCGATGCGGACGGTGAGATCTCCGAAGTGGCGCATCGCATCGTGGGCGGCGTGGTCGACCAGATCGCCGACATCGGTTTCGACATGGTCGCGCTCGTCGGTCAACTCGCCGGCGGCGAGCCGTTCCAGCGCGGCGAGTGTGGCCTCCACCCGGCCCTGACTGCGCTGCAGATCGTCGAGGATCTCCGCGCGCTGCTGCTCGTCGAGGTCCAGGGTGCGCAGCACCTCGAGGTCGGTGCGCATCGCGGTGAGCGGAGTGCGTAGTTCGTGCGCGGAGACGGCGGCGAAATCGCGGGCCGTCTCGAGTGCCGCCGCGGTTTCGGCCTGGGCGAACTGCACTCGCTCCAGCAGCGAATTCACTGCCTCGGACAGCTTTTCGGCCTCCCACACGCCGGACCCGTCCACCCGGACCTCGGCCGTGCTGGTGCCGCTGCGCGCACTCACCTGCCGGGTGAGATCGCGGATCGGGCGCACCGCGCCGCCACCGAACACCCAGCCCAGCCCGGCCGCCGCGGCCACCGCCAGCCCGGCCGCGAACAGCACCCAGCGCCGCTGCTCGGACATGGTGTGATAGGCGTTCGTCAGTGGGATCGCGATCGATACGGTCCGTCCCTCGGGCTGATTCTCGGTCGTGGTCAGCACCCGGAACGGCGTGCCGTCGAGCGTGACCGTATGGGAACCCGGCTCCTCGGCCGGGAGGCGCACGCTGGTGGAGGCGATGATCTCACCGTGGTCGCGGACCGTCACCGCCATATCCTTGTTCGGGGTCACCAGCGACAGCACCCCGACCGCGATGAGCGGCTGCATCAGCACGATGCGCGAGGCGATGTTCAGTTCCTGGTCGGCCTGGGCGAGATTGTTGCGGCCCAGTGCCACCACCGACACCCAGCTCAGCACCGCGGTGATGATGATCGCGCCCAAGGCCGCCGCCCCGGCGACCCTGGTGCGCAGCGAATAGGAGTGTCGCAGCCCGAAGCGCCGCCGTCCCGGAGCGGTCATCCCGCACCGGCACAGGTCGTTTCGGCGGGTGCGCCGATCATTTCGGCGTCCGCAGCACGAAGCCGACGCCGCGGATGGTGTGCAGCAACCGGGGAGTGCCGTCGGCCTCCAGTTTGCGACGCAGATAGCCGACGAAGACGTCCACCACATTGGTGTCCGCGGCGAAGTCGTACCCCCACACCAGTTCCAGCAGTCGTTCCCGGCTCAACACCACCCCGGCATTGCGGGCCAGTGTGGACAGCAGTTCGAATTCCCTTTTGGTGAGCTCGATTTCGTTACCGTGCAGCAGGGCGCGATAGCCGGCCACATCGATTTCCAAGGGGCCCACGGTGATCGAGCCCGGCGCGGCGGCGGGGGCGGTATCGGTGCGGCGGCGCAGCAGCGCCCGGATCCGCGCCACCAATTCGGCGAGGACGAACGGTTTCACCAGATAGTCGTCCGCGCCGGATTCCAGTCCGGCGATGCGGTCGCCGACCGAACTGCGCGCCGAGAGCACACAGATCGGCACCTCGTTGCCCATCGCACGCAGCGCGGTCACCACGCCGGCGCCGTCGAGCACCGGCATGTTCATATCGAGCACGATCGCGTCGGGCGACTGTTCGGCCACGCTGCGCAGGGCCGCGGCGCCGTCGCGGGCGATGACCACCCGGAAGCCGGACAGTCGCAAGCCGCGTTCCACCGAGGACAGCACATCCTCGTCGTCGTCGACCACCAGCACCGTCGGATTCTCGCTGCTCGCCACGGTGTGCAGTGTAATTTGACCGCGCGGCCTCGGGGGTCGCCCGAGGCCCGCGCGAGTTGCCGACCCGGTGTCCGGGTCAGTAGTTGTGGCAGGAATCGGCGACTTCCTGAATCGTCCGGCTCAGCCCCGCGGCCCGCGGGTCCTGCTGGGCGCGCTGCGCCTCGTCCGGATGCTGGGCCAGATACTGCTGGAATTCGGCGCGGCGCTGTTCCACCGGCTGATCGAATTTGGCCTTCAGCTGGGCCTTCTGGTCCGGGTTGTTGTCCAGGATCGAGGCCAGCTGCGGCGCCTTGTCGTGCAGGGCGGCGTCGACCTGGGCGAAGCTGCAGGTCGAATTCAGCAGCGGCGCAACCAGTTCGGTCGGACCCGCCGATGCGGTGGCGGGGACCAGCAGGGCGGCCCCGGCGGCCAGGCCCGCCGCGGTGAGGGTGGTTGCGGCAAATCCGCGAATGCGCATGTTTCTCTCCCTGTGCGTCGGCACGTACGTGTCCGGCACGGTATCGCCGGAATCTGGGGCGGGCGTGAACCGATTCTGAGAAGACTCTGAACCGGGCCCGGACCGGGCGCGCGCCCCACAGTCGAATGCCCCGATCAGGAACCGATACTCGAGCCGTTCGTGCTCGCCGCCGGGTCGGCCGTGGTCTCCGCCGCCGGGGCGGCGGTCGGATCGGTCCCGGCGAGCAGTTGATCCTCCAGCGCGATGAGCACCGCGGGATCCTCGATGGTCGCGGGCATCTCCCAGGTCTCGCCCGAGGCGATCTGGCGGATGGTGCGGCGCAGGATCTTTCCGGATCGGGTCTTCGGCAACGCCCGGACCACCGTCACATCGTGCAGGGTCGCGATGGCGCCGATCTGCTCGCGCACCCGGGCGATGATCTCGGCGCGCAACTGCGCCAGTTCGATGTCGACGCCGTTCTTGAGCACCACATAGGCGATCGGCAACTGCCCCTTCAGTTCGTCGGGCACTCCGATCACCGCGGTTTCCGCGACCGCCGAATGTCCGGAGATCGCGGCCTCGATGCCGCCGGCCGAGAGCCGATGCCCGGCCATATTGATCACATCGTCGCTGCGGCCGAGGACGTACAGATATCCGTCCTCGTCGAAATAGCCGGAGTCGCCGGTCAGATAGTGCCCGGGGTAGGCCGAGAGATAGGAGCGGGCGAAGCGCTCGTCGTCGCGCCACAGGCCGGTCAGCGAGCCAGGCGGGAGCGGGAGGCCGATCACGATATTGCCCTCCGCGCCCGTCGCCACCGCATCGCCTTCGTAATCGAGAACGCGCAGCCGGTAGCCGGGAACCGGAACCGAGGCCGAGCCGGGTTTGATCGGCAGCTCCTGTAGACCGAGCGGGTTGGCGCATACCGGCCAGCCGGTTTCGGTCTGCCACCAGTGGTCGACCACGGGACAGTCGGGCAGGTCGGCCAGCACCGTCTCCCGGGTCCACTCGTAGGTGGCCGGGTCGAGCCGTTCGCCGGCGCAGAACAGCGCGCGCAGCGAGGACAGATCGTGGCGACGGGCCAGCGCGGCCTCGGGATCGGCGCGGCGGATCGCGCGCAACGCGGTGGGCGCGGTGAACATCACGTGCACCCCGTACTGCTCGACCAGCCGCCAGTAGGTGCCGGAGTCGGGCGTACCGATCGGTTTGCCCTCGAACAGGATGGTCGTCGCGCCGACCAGCAGCGGGGCGTAGACGATATAGGAATGGCCGACCACCCAGCCGATATCGGAGGTGGTCAGCATCACCTGACCGGGGGAGACGTCGTAGATGTTGCGCATCGACCAGGCCAGCGCCACCGCGTGGCCGCCGTTGTCGCGCACCACGCCCTTGGGTTTTCCGGTCGTGCCCGAGGTGTAGAGGATGTAGAGCGGATCGGTCGCGGCCACCGGCACCGGGTCGGCCGGTTCCGCGTCGCGGACCATGTCCTCCCAATCCAGCCAGCGGGCCGCGATGGTGGCGGTGGAATCCGGCAGGGTGTCGGTGGCCGGTTGCGGGGCGGCGAACCGGATGGTCGGAAAGCCCTCGCGCTGCTTCACGACCACATTCCGCGGCGCGGTGGTGTGCACCTGGTCGAGTGCCTGCAGCACGATCGGCGGGTACTCGAGGCGCTTGTTCGGTTCCAGGCCGCCGGAGGCGGTGACGATCAGGACGGGTTCGGCGTCGTCGATGCGGGCGGCCAGTTCGTGGGCGGCGAATCCGCCGAAGACCACCGAATGCACCGCGCCGATCCGCGCGCAGGCCAGCATCGCGATCACGGCCTCGGGGATCATCGGCATGTAGATCACGACGCGGTCGCCGGTACGCACCCCGAGCCGCAGCATGGCGCCGGCGAACCGGGCGACCTCGGCCAGCAATTCGGCGTAGGTGTAGACGACTGTGGCGCCCGTCATAGCGGAGTCATATATTAAGGCGGGCTGATCCGCGCGACCGCCCGTTTTTTCGGAAATGCCCGTTTCGGCGGCGGTATCGGTATCGTCGTTCGTCGAGGCGGGTTCCGCTGTGAGATCGCGCACATGCCGATCGAGGGCGTTGTAGGAGGTGTTGAGGCGAGCATCGGGGAACCACCGAGCCGTCGGTCGTGCCGTGGTATCGAGAATCTGTTCGGGCGCAACGTCCCAGCTGATCGCCTCGGCCGCGCTACGCCAGAAGTCCGACGGGTCGACCAGGCTGGTCTGGTAGGTGGGCCGGTACTCCTGCTTCGCGTTCAACCGTATGACTCCCTGCCTCGCATCGATGCCCGCCTCGATAGATCAGCCTGATTGTGGCAGACTTCACGCGACGTCCGGGCGGCCGCCGCGACCTTTGATTTTGGCTGGAACAGCCAGGTCAACGGCTGGTGGTTGCCAAGAGGTCACACAAGAAGTTATTGATCCGTTAGAATCGCATGTCACCTATTTCGGCCGTCATGGACGCAATTTCTCGGCCAGCCGCAGTTCCCGGCCCGTTCTGCTTATCGAGCCGCGCGTGCGATCGTGGAGGCTCGCCGATGGCGCGTGGCTGGGGCCAGTTTGGAAAGTGAGTTGGAGATGCGTGACGCCGCTAGGCCCGTTGGGAAGCGCTGGGCGCTCGGCAACTGGGACCTGCGCTGGAAGGTTACGGCCGTGCTGGCCGTGCCGCTGCTCGTCGCGGTGGTACTCGGTGCTTCCAGGATCGCGTCCGAGTTCAGTGACTCGAGCCACCTGGATCAGGCGGTCGAGCACGTCGAGGCGATTCCGGCCGTCACCGGCCTGAGTGGTGCCGCGGCCACGGTCGCCGGTGGTCAGATGGCCGCGATCAGCCCGACCCAGTCGCTGGTTCAGGACGCGGACCTGACACGACTGGACGGCGCCATCCAGACCGCGCAGAAGGCCACGGCCAAGCTGGACGGCGTTCCGGGTGCGCGCGATGCGATCGAGCAGATGATCAAGGGCGCCCAGGCGGTACGCGACCAGGGCACCAGGCCCTCGCCGGTCCTCGCCGACGCGATCGCCCAGGAAGAGGCGATCCGCCAGAACAGCGTGCGCACGGTCGAGGAGATCGTCTCGACCATCTCCGACCCCGGCGTCGACGCGGCGAAGCTGCGCCTCGTCGACTCGCTGAACACCCGCGCGGTGATGGTCCAGGAGATCGCGGCCTCGGCCAAGACCCTGACCGGTGACGCCAAGGGCGGTCTGCACGACTTCCAGGTCGCCGGCAACACCGAGAAGTACATGCTCGACCTGCTGGCCAAGCGCCTGCCCGAGAACGATCCGACGATCGCCGAGCTGAACGGCTTGCTGCAGAACCGGATCACCATGACCAGCGGGCCGAACGTCGACGTCGGTCAGCTGCCGCTGATGGATATCAAGCAGTCGCTGGTCGACAGCCTGAACGGCTATACCAAGATCGTCGGTTCCTCGACCCAGGACATCACCTCGCGGGTGAACGACCTGGCCGGTAACGCCCGGGCCGGGGCCATTCAGTACGCGGTCATCGTGGTCCTGACGATTCTGGCCGCGCTGATCTTCGCCGTGCTGGTCGCGCGGGCCATGATCGTGCCGCTGCGCAAGCTGCGCCTGGCCGCGCTGCGCGTCGCCGAGCACGACCTCGGCTACGAGGTCTCGCGCCTGCGTGACGGCGCCAGCCCCGAGGATGTGCCGCTCGAGCCGATGCCGGTGCACACCGAGGAAGAGGTCGGCCAGCTCGCTCGCGCGGTCGACGACATCCACGGTCAGGCGCTGCGCCTGGCGGCCGACCAGGCCTCCATGCGTACCCAGGTCAACGATATGTTCGAAACCCTGGCGCGCCGGTCGAAGTCGCTGGTCGACCATCAGCTCTCGCTGATCGAGGCGATGGAGTACGACGAGAAGGACCCGCGCCTGCTGGAGAACCTCTTCCGGCTCGACCACCTCGCCGCTCGTATGCGCCGAAACGGCGACAACCTGCTGATTCTGGCCGGTACCCGGCAGCGGCGCAGCAAGTCGGCGCCGGTCGAGATCGCCGACGTGCTGCGTGCCGCGATCTCCGAGGTCGAGGACTACGAGCGCGTGAAGCTGGGCGCCACCCCGCGCGGCGCCATCACCGAACCGGCCGCCTCCGACTTGGCGCACCTGTTCGCCGAGCTGCTCGACAACGCGCTGCGCGCCTCGCCGCCGGAGACCGACGTCAAGTTCACCTTCGCCCAGGCCCACGATCAGGGTCTGCTGATCGAGGTCGCCGATCGCGGTATCGGTATGCCGCCCGCGGAGATGGCATCGATCAACCGGCGCCTGGAGACGACCGCCGAGGTCGGCGCGGACACCGCGCGCCACATGGGTCTGTTCGTCGTCGGCCGGCTGGCCGAGCGGCACGGCCTCAACGTGCGCCTGCGCCCGACCTTCGACACCGCCCGCGACCCGGGCGTCACCGTCACCGTGCATGTGCCCAAGGCGATCATCGTGGCGCCGGCGGGCGGAACGGTCTCGCTGCCGGATCAGTCCGGTGAGCAGATGTCGGTGCCGACCCACCGGCCGTCCACGGCGTCGTCGATGCAGATGCGCGGCGTCACCC
>NZ_BAFW01000014.1 GCF_000308535.1 Nocardia cerradoensis NBRC 101014
GGGGCCGAAACCCCGCCGAAGCGAAGCGTAGGCCAAAAATACAGCCAAAAATACAGATCAGGGCCTGCCGTCCCCTCCGAGGCAGGCCCTGGTCCGGCGCCCCGGTATCGGTTCCGGGCCGCGACAATGATGGTGCCGGGCAGCGCCGGCGAGCCGCTTAACGTGCGCTTGTAGTCGTGCGCGAATCCGCTTGCGGCGCAGCGTCCACCGCTGCGAGCGAGTGAAAAGCCGTGTGCGACAACTACCCTCGACATGCACGAGGCCCGCCTTCCGTATGGAAGGCGGGCCTCGGGTCAGGTGATTCAGCGACCGGCGATATCGCCGTAGTCGCGCGCACCGTAGCCGGTGTAGATCTGGCGCGGGCGGCCGATCTTCAAAGGCTCGCTGTGCATTTCGCGCCAGTGCGCGATCCAGCCGGGCAGCCGGCCCATCGCGAACAGGACGGTGAACATGCGGGTCGGGAAGCCCATGGCCCGGTAGATGACGCCGGTGTAGAAGTCGACGTTCGGGTACAGGCGGCGATCGACGAAGTAGGAGTCGGTCAGCGCGGCCTCTTCCAGCGCCTTGGCGATATCGAGCAGCGGGTCCTGCACGCCCAGCTTGCCGAGGATCTGGTCGGCGGTCTTCTTGACGATCGTCGCGCGCGGGTCGTAGTTGCGGTAGACGCGGTGCCCGAAGCCCATGAGCTTCACGCCGTCTTCCTTGTTCTTGACCTTGCGGATGAAGTCCTTGACCGCGGCATCGACGGTGCCGCCGTTGATGTTCGCCTTGATGTCGTCCAGCATCTCCAGCACGGCCTGGTTGGCGCCGCCGTGCAGCGGGCCCCACAGCGCGTTGATGCCGCCGGATACCGAGGTGAACAGGTTGGCGTCCGAGGAGCCGACCAGGCGCACGGTCGAGGTGGAGCAGTTCTGCTCGTGGTCGGCGTGCAGGATGAGCAGCATGTCCAGCGCGGCGGCGACCTCGGGGTCGACCTCGTAGGGCTCGGCCGGGAAGCCGAAGGTCATGCGCAGGAAGTTCTCCACCAGGCTCAGCGAGTTGTCCGGGTAGAGGAACGGCTGGCCGACCGACTTCTTGTAGGAGTAGGCCGCGATGGTGGGCAGCTTGGCCAGCAGACGGATGGTGGACAGCTCGACCTGTTCGGGATCGCGCGGGTCCAGCGAGTCCTGGTAGTAGGCCGAGAGCGCGTTGACCGCCGAGGACAGCACCGGCATCGGGTGCGCGTTGCGCGGGAAGCCGTCGAAGAAGCGCTTGAGGTCCTCGTGCAGCAGCGTGTGGCGGCGGATCCGGTCGGTGAAGTCTTCCAGCTGTGCCTGGGTCGGCAGCTCGCCGTAGATGAGCAGGTAGCTGACCTCGATGAAGTTCGAGCTCGCGGCGAGCTGCTCGATCGGGTAGCCGCGGTAGCGCAGGATGCCGGCCTCACCGTCGATGTAGGTGATCGCCGACTTGGTGGGCGCGGTGTTGGTGAAGCCCGGGTCGTAGGTGACGTATCCGGTGCTGGCCAGCAGCTTGCCCAGATCGATTCCGTCGTTGCCCTCGACGGCCTGGGCGACAGTCATGGCGTATTCGCCGCCAGGGTAGGAAAGTACCGGCTTGGCGTCGCCTGCGCCGTTGGCGTCCGAAGGCGTTTGCGCGACTTTGATGTTCTCAGCGGGCACGGAAGGATCCCTCTCAGGCTAGAACCGTAGGCGTCGGGCGCGGTCGGCGTCCGGCGCACTTACCTCAACGCTAGCCGCTCACCGGTAGCGCCGATCCGTGAGGGTCGTCATCTGCTACCTCACGGTCACATGTGTGCGATGTGAGCTCGCGGGCCCGGTCGTGCTAGTGGCCCGCGCGGGTGCTCACGAGTGCTGATCGGCCGGAATCTCGGCGTGGACGCGGGGAACGCGGTAGCGGACGAAGGCGGGGAAGACGGCCGCGGCGATCAGCACGCCGATCACCACCAGGACCCCACCACCGGCCGCCGCCACGGCAGTACCCATGGCCGCCGCGGTGAAACCGTGGGCAACATCACCGATGCGGGGCCCACCTGCGACGACCACGGTGAACACCCCTTGCAGCCGTCCGCGCATCTCGTCGGTCGCCACCTCCTGCAACATGCTGGTCCGCAGCGCCGCGGAGAACATGTCGACCGCGCCGCCGAAGGCCAAGCAGGCCAGGGCGATCCACAGTCCGACCCCGACGCTCAGCTGATGGCCGGTGGCGCCGACAGCGAGTCCGAAGCCGATCATCGCCACACCCCACAGCGCGATGCACACGACCACGGCCATGCCCTGGCGCCGCACGTGGCCGAGCCATCCGGAGAACACGCCGCCGGCGACCGCACCCGCCGACATCGCGGCGAAGAGCAGGCCCAATGCCACACCGCCGGTCACCGGATCGCCGAAGGTGTCGTGCGCCATCTGCGGGAACAGCGCCCGCGGCATGCCGAACACCATCGCGATGATGTCGACGGCGAAGGAGGCCAGCAGGATCGGCTGGGTGGACAGATAGCTGAAACCCTCGACGACCGTGCTCAATCCGGCCTTGCGGGCCACCCCGGTCGGCGGGACGGCGGGCAGCCGCCACACGGCCCACAGTGTGGCCAGCAGGGCGATGGAGTCGAGCAGATACAGCATCGACAGTCCGGTCACCGGAATCAGCGCGCCCGCGAGTACAGGCCCGGCGATGGCGCCGAACTGCATGACGGTCATGTTCAGCGAGTTGGCGGCCGGGAGCAGATCGCCCGGCAGCAGGCGCGGAATGATGGCCGCGCGGGTCGGCTGATTCATCGCGAAGAACGCCTGCTGCACCGCGAAGAGTCCGAGCACCAGCCAGACGTTGTTCACCCCGGCCGCGGCCTGCAGCCAGAACGCCACCGAGGTGAGCCCGGTGCCGGTGCTGGTGATCAGCAACAGGGTGCGCCGGTCCATGACATCGGCGACCGCGCCGCCCCACAGGCCGAAGACGATCAGCGGCACCAGGCCGAAGATCCCGGCCAGGCCGACATATCCGGAGCTGCCGGTGATTTGGTAGATCTGCTGCGGAACCGCGACCACCGAGAGCTGAGCTCCGATGACGGTGACGATATTGGTGACCCACAGCCGCCGGAAATCGATGTCGCGCAGCGGTGCGACATCGGCGAGCACCTTCACCACGGCCGGACTTTCACCATGGCGCGGCGTCTTCGAGAAATCATCCCATGAATATAGCCGGTACCCGCCGATCCGCGACTCGGGCATATCGCCCGTCGCGGCGGGGATTCCGGGTCAGGGTTGCAGGCGTTCGATGCGGGCGGAGCCGATCGCGGTCGGTCCGTCCGGCAGCGTCATCCGGATGCGATTGTGCAGCCGGCTGCGCCGGCCCTGCCAGAACTCGATCTGTTCCGGACGCAGGATGTAGCCGCCCCAATTGGCCGGGACCGGAATCTGTTCCACGCCGTCGAAACGGGCCGTGACGTCGGCCAACGCCCGATCCAGATCCTCCCGCGAGGCCACCGTGCGCGATTGATGTGAGGCCCACGCGCCCAGTTGCGAATTGCGCGGGCGTGAGCGCCAGTACGCCGTGGTCACCTCTGTGGAGACCTGGTCCACCGGGCCTCGCAGCGTCACCTGCCGGCCCACCTTGGGCCAGGCGAAGGTGGCCGACGCATACGGCACCGCGTGGAGTTGATCACCCTTCGCGGAGTCGTAATTCGTGTAGAAAGTCACACCCTCCGCGGACACTCCCTTGCACAGGACCGTGCGCGAGGCGGGGCGCGGGCCGGCGTCGGTGAGCTCGACGGTCGCCAGCACCATGGCGTTGGGTTCGGTGATACCGGCGTTGGTGGCGAGTTCGATCCAGTTGCGCAGCAACGGTTCCCAGCCCTCGGCCGGCCAGCTCTCGGTCAGGTCCGGATCACCGCCGTATTCGGCCCGCATCGCGGCGATGTCGACATCGACGCGGGGTACGGCCCCGAAGCGGTCCGGCAAAGTCGATGAATTCGCGGTCGGAAGACCCGATTCGCCCCCCGCTGAGCCCGGTGAATTCTGCTCCTCGCGCATGGTCCAAACGTTACTCCCCAGTACTGGGGGGATAAGGTTGCAGGTGATCGGCCGGAGTGGCATACGGCCGCACCCGGCTGAGCCGGGACAGCACCGCCCCGGCCGAGCCGGGACAGCACCGCCCCGGCCGAGCCGGGACAGCACCGCCCCGGCCGAGCCGGGACAGCACCATCGCGTGGCCGCCCACAGATCGTGCGGCCCGAATTGCAAGGAGAGTCACAACATGACTACCAGCGCTGCGGCTCCTACTGGTCCGGCCGTACCCCCCGATTTCGTCAGTGGCCTGGAAGGTGTGGTGGCGTTCACCACCGATATCGCCGAGCCCGACAAGGACGGCGGTGCGCTGCGCTACCGCGGTGTCGACATCGAGGACCTGGTCGGTAACCACGTCACCTTCGGTGACGTCTGGGCGTTGCTGGTCGACGGCCGCTTCGGGCAGGGACTGCCGCCCGCCGAGCCGTTCCCGCTGCCGGTGCACACCGGCGACGTGCGCGTCGACGTGCAGGCCGGTCTGGCGATGCTCGCCCCGATCTGGGGCTACCAGCCGCTGCTGGACATCGACGACGCGACCGCCCGCGAGAACCTCGCGCGCGCGTCGGTGATGGCGCTGTCCTATGTCGCGCAGTCCGCCCGCGGCATCTACCAGCCGGCCGTACCGCAGAAGGACATCGACGAGGCGAGCACGATCACCGAACGCTTCATGCGGCGGTGGAAGGGCGACCCGGATCCGCGCCACGTCGAGGCCATCGACGCCTACTGGGTGTCGGCCGCCGAACACGGTATGAACGCCTCCACGTTCACCGCGCGCGTGATCGCCTCGACCGGCGCCGATGTGGCCGCCAGCCTCTCCGGCGCGATCGGCGCCATGTCCGGTCCGCTGCACGGCGGTGCTCCCGCGCGCGTGCTGCCGATGATCGAAGAGGTCGAAAAGACCGGCGACGCACGCGGTCTGGTGAAGGGCATCCTCGATCGCAAGGAGAAGCTGATGGGCTTCGGCCACCGGGTCTACCGGGCCGAGGACCCGCGCGCCCGGGTGCTGCGCGCCACCGCGAAGCGACTGGACGCCCCCCGCTACGAGGTCGCCGCCGCGCTCGAGCAGGCCGCGCTGGCCGAACTGCGCGAACGTCGCCCCGACCGAGCCATCGAGACCAACGTCGAGTTCTGGGCCGCCGTGATCCTGGACTTCGCCGAGGTGCCGGCGCACATGATGCCGGCCATGTTCACCTGTGGCCGCACCGCGGGCTGGTGTGCGCACATCCTCGAGCAGAAGCAGCTGGGCAAGCTGGTGCGCCCGGCCGCGATCTACACCGGACCGGCGCCGCGCACCGCGGAATCCGTGCCCGGCTGGGACACCGTCGTCCGGTAGCTCCGGGCCCACCACCGTTCGAGCGCCTTCGCAGTTTCTGCGGAGGCGCTCGTCGCTTCTCTGCCGTAGCATCTGCTCGCGTGGGTGGTGCAGAACTGTCGCGACGTCGGCTTCTGGCAGCGGGCGCGGCGGTAGCCGCGGGTTTCGCCGCAGCGGGATGTGCTACGGCCGAAGGTAATTCGTCGGTCAAGACGATCATCTCCACGGCGCCGCCGGCGCCGGTGCACCCCTCGGTTCCGCCGGCGGCGAGTCCGGTGACGGCGGCGCTGCCCGCACAGCCCGATCCGGTGGCCGTGGCCGCGCGCTATGCCGGACGGCAGCCCACCGGATGGGGGATGGACCTGCCCGGCATCATCACCTCGATCCCGGCGCAGGGTAAGCAGATGGCGTTGACGTTCGACGCCTGCGGCGGACCGGACAACGACGAGATCAACACCGAACTGATGAATTACCTCGTCGCCCACGACATTCCGGCGACGCTGTTCCTCAACAAGCGCTGGATCGACGCCGACCCGGGGCGGGCCGAACAGCTGGCCGCCAATCCGTTGTTCGAACTCGCCAACCACGGCACCCGGCACTGTCCGCTCTCGGTCACCGGTCACACCGCCTACGGCATCGCCGGCACCGTGTCCCCGCAGCAGGCGATCGACGAGGTGTGGGGCAATCACGAGCGGCTCACCCGGCTGCTCGGGCATCCGCCGCGGTTCTTCCGCGCGGGCACCGCGCATTACGACGATGTGGCGGTCGCCATCGTGCGGGATCTGGGGGAGACACCGGTCGGCTTCAGCATCAACGGTGACGCCGGTGCGACCTTCTCGGCCGCGCAGGTTCGTACCGCCATGTCGGCGGCGCAGCCCGGCGCGATCTCGATCGCCCATATGCACCGCCCGAAATCCGGCACCGCCGAGGGAATGTCGGTGGTTCTGCCGGTATTGCGTTCGCGCGGTTTCGAATTCGTCAAACTGCCCTGAGTCGCGGCTCAGAGTTCGGCCGAGGCCTCCCAGTCCACGGCCACCGACTCCCCGCGGTCCACGGCGAAGAACGCGACCTCGAGATGCCGGCCCAGATCGACCAGTTCGATCGCCGGCAGCGGCACCGGCTGCACGATCCGTACTCGCCACGGCTGCGGTTCGTCCCAGGCGCGCAGTTCCAGGTCCAGCCGCAGCACCGGATCGTCGCGCCCCGAATAGTCGGCCGCGATCGGCGTGGCGGCCAGCACGGTCGCGTCGGCGCGGCGGCCCGCGGACAGGATCTTCGAAATGCTGACCCGCGTCGCCTCCGTGACGCCGGGCACGTACAGCACCAGCCGCTCCCGATCACCCGGATCGACGCGGCAGCCGACGACATCACCGGGTTGCATGGACTCCCGGTCGGCGTCGCTCACTCGTTGCCGCACCCGGGTCTCGTACGGCGGTGCGCCGTCGAGCTGGATCCGGACCCAGAAGCGGTAGCCGGCGTCGATCCGGCCCGCGGCCCGCGTCCGGTTCCGTGTGCCGTCGCCGGGGGGGACCGCGAAGGTGGAGGTCCGGCAGGGCCGGACCCCGAGAATCGTGGCCTTCCCGGGCAGGCCACGCAGCAGTAGTTCATGGCGCGCTCCGTCGGAGAGCAGGCCCGTACGCAGCATGATTCCGACTCCCTCGAGCCGCTTGGCCAGCCGCGCGCGCAGGCCGGGCCCACCGCTGCCGGGCCGGGTCGATCCGTCCGCCTCGTCCTGGGGAACCGCAGTGGGCCCGGATGCCGCGGATGCGGCGGAGATGCCCGTGGAGTCCGGTCGCTCCCGCCCTGCCATGCTCATTGCCCAACGGTAACGGGCGGTCGTGCGCCGACACGGTGTTACGGACATCTGCGCGGTTTCGGCGAGCCCGTCGCATCCGTGTCCGCAACCTCGACCCACCCACGCGCGAGACCCACATCACGCTCTAGGCTTGAGCCCATGACCGCTGCCTTTCCGAGCATTCCCGACGATCTGAAGCCCGCCGACGGACGGTTCGGCTGCGGCCCGTCCAAGGTCCGTCCCGAACAGCTGCGCTCCCTCGTCGAGGTCGGCGCGTCCGTGATGGGCACCAGCCACCGTCAGAAGCCGGTCAAGGACGTCGTCGCGCGCGTCCGTTCGGGCCTGCGCGACCTGTTCTCGCTGCCCGAGGGCTACGAGGTCGTGCTCGGCAACGGCGGCACCACCGCGTTCTGGGACGCCGCGGCCTTCGGTCTGATCCGGGACCGGTCGTTGCACCTGACCTACGGTGAGTTCTCCTCGAAGTTCGCCGCGGTGGCCAAGCGCAACCCGTTCATCGGCGATCCGATCGTGGTCTCCTCGGATCCGGGCACCGCGCCCGAGCCGGTCTCCGACCCGGTCGCCGACGTGATCGCGTGGGCGCACAACGAGACCTCCACCGGTGTGTCGGTTCCGGTGCAGCGGCCCGCCGGCTCGGACAACGCGCTGATCGCCATCGACGCCACCTCCGGCGCGGGCGGCCTGCCGGTGAATATCGCCGATGCCGACGTGTACTACTTCGCGCCGCAGAAATGCTTCGCCTCCGACGGTGGCCTGTGGGTCGCGCTGATGAGCCCGAAGGCGCTGGAGCGAGTCTCCGAAATCAAGGATTCGGGTCGCTACACCCCCGAATTCCTCTCGCTGCCGATCGCGATCGACAACAGCACCAAGGATCAGACCTACAACACCCCGGCGCTGGCCACGCTGCTGTTGTTCGCCGATCAGATCGAGTGGATGAACAACAACGGCGGTCTGGACTGGACCGTCAAGCGGACCCTCGATTCCTCGTCGCGGCTGTATTCCTGGGCCGAGTCCAGCGAATTCGCCACCCCGTTCGTCGCGGAGCCGGCGCACCGTTCGCAGGTGGTCGGCACCGTCGACTTCGACCCCTCGGTGGATGCGGCGCAGGTCGCAAAGGTGTTGCGCGCCAACGGCATCGTCGACACCGAGCCCTACCGCAAGCTGGGCCGCAACCAGCTGCGCGTCGGCATGTTCCCGGCGATCGACCCCGAGGACGTGTCGCAGCTGACCCGCTGCATCGACTGGGTGGTGCAGCAGATCGGCGCCTGATCGCCACAGCGCTCGGATAAAAAGCTCGCGAAAGTCGCGGAATTTCGTCACCGAAATCCGCGGCTTTCGCGTTTACGCTGTTGTGGTGTGCGCCAACCGAAATCGTGCCGGAAGTTTGCCGGGGCGCGGGCCGGTCAGCGTGGAAACAGAGCAGATTAGTCGTCCCCCGCACCGCGGCGGTAGATTTCAGGCCGCGTGTCTTGCCACACGAATCTCAGAAGTGCACTACTGTTCCAGAACGTGGGCGGTGTCGCGAGCTAGTTGGTGCTCGGCGCAGCTGTGATCGACGCAGCGATAAGGAGGTAACGGTGCGTGAACTTCGAGTGATCGGATTGACGCCCGATTCCGCGCACATCGTGTGCGTCGATGCCGAGACCGGTCAGAAGTACCGGCTCGCCGCCGACGAGAAGCTGCGTGCCGCCGCGCGTGGAGACCTTGCCCGATTCGGCCAGATCGAGATCGAAACGGAGGCGACCATGCGTCCTCGCGATATTCAGGCTCGGATCCGTGCCGGTGCGTCGGTGGAGCAGGTCACCGAGGAGTCCGGCATGCCGGCCAGCCGGGTGGAGCGTTTCGCCTACCCCGTGCTGCTCGAGCGGGCCCGCGCGGCCGAACTGGCGCAGAAGGCGCATCCGGTGCGCAAGGACGGTCCCGCGGTGGAGACGCTGATCGAGATCGTCTCGGCCGCCTTCGCCGAGCGCGGCCACAATATCGATATCGCCGAATGGGACGCCTGGAAGGACGAGAAGAACTACTGGGTGGCCCAATTGCAGTGGCAGGCGGGCCGTTCGGTGATCGCCGCGCACTGGCGCTACCAGCCGGACGCGCACGGTGGCTCGGTGGTGCCGCTCGACGATCCGGCCTCGGACCTGATCGATCCGGATTTCGGCCGCGCGCTGCGCGGGCTGGCCACCATCCTGCCGGAGCCGACGCCCGAGCCCGCCCCGGTGGTGGAACCGGTGTCGGCCGGGCCGGTGCAGACCACGGCGGTGGCCGAGACCGGCGAGGCCGGTTTCGACGAGTACTTCGAGCAGCGGGCCGCCGTGGGTGGCACCGCGGTTCCGGTCAGCGCCAAG
>NZ_BAFW01000013.1 GCF_000308535.1 Nocardia cerradoensis NBRC 101014
TTCGGAGGCTGGGCGGCTCGCGGGTTGCCGCGACCGGCTGTCCGGTTCGCACCGGTGTCGGGCCGGGCGGTGTTATCCGTTGTGCGCCCGCGGTTTCCGGCCTGACGGCCGGTGTTCTCGGGTTGCGGGGTGCGGCCGGCGCCGCTTTCGGTCGCGGTGCGGCGCTTACCGGCCTCGTCCTTGCGGCGGCGCTCGATACGTTCACTGTCGACCCGCTGCACGAGGTCGTGGACGGTGATCGGCTTCGAGGTCTGCGGTTCGTCCGCACGCCGGTTCCGGGGGGCATCGTCGGAATCCGGCGCGGGGTATCGCTCCCACGGGGCGCGACCTCCGGGCCGGGACGAACGCCCGCGCCGATCGTCGTCACCCACCAACGAACCTCACTTCACTCTTCGTCGCGACCGGAGCTGTCGATTCCATCACTCCGGTGGCGGCACGCGCAGTCACATCTGGCCGAATCGGCCCCAGCCATGATAACGATTACGCCACAGTTGGCCACTTCTAAACCAGCCATCACTGTCGGCGCAGGTCGGAGAGTATGCGCGCGTCAGCCTCCGCTGTGCATCACATCGGCGGCCGAGGGCACGGTGGGATCCTCGGGATCGTCGAGCCAGCCCTCCGGCAGCACCACCTTCGCCGCCGGGGAACCCTGGCGGCCGCGCGGTCCCTGCGCATCCGCCGGGAACGGCACATCCGGCGGCAGCTGCTCGATCAGCTCGCGCAGCTGTGTGAGACTGCCCACGGTCGCGAAGCTGCGGCGCAGCTGCGAACCCAGCGGGAAGCCCATGAAATACCAGGCCATATGTTTGCGGATATCGCGCATGGCCTTGTCCTCGCCGTCGTGGTCGACGAGCAGGGTCGCGTGCCGGTACAGGATTTCGCCGACCCGGCCCAGGCGCGGTCCCTCCGGAATCGGTTCCCCGCGCAGCGCGGCGCTCAGTTCGGCGAACAGCCACGGCCGGCCCAGGCAACCGCGCCCGACAACCACACCGTCACAACCGGTTTCGGCGATCATCGCGAGTGCGTCTGCGGCGCTGAAGATATCGCCGTTGCCGAGTACCGGAATCGTGGTGACGGCCTCCTTGAGCCGCGCGATGGCCGACCAGTCGGCCGTGCCGGAATAGAGCTGCGCGGCGGTACGTGCGTGCAGCGACACCGCGGCGGCGCCCTCGGCCTCGGCGATGCGCCCGGTGTCGAGATAGGTCCGATGGTCGTCGTCGATGCCGATGCGGAATTTGAACGTCACCGGCACACCGGCGGGTTCGGCCGCCGCGACCATCTCCCGCACGATCTCGGCGAACAGCCGTCGCTTGTAGGGCAGCGCCGCACCGCCACCGAGCCGGGTCACCTTCTTCACGGGGCAGCCGAGGTTCATATCGATGTGGTCGGCCCAGCCCTCGCCGACGATGATGCGCACCGCCTCGCCGAGCGTCCTGGGGTCCACGCCGTAGAGCTGCATCGAGCGGGGATGCTCGTCCTCGTCGAAAGCCATCATGTGCAGCGTCTTCTCGTGCCGCTCGACCACCGCGCGGGCGGTGATCATCTCGCAGACGTAGATCGAGGTGCGGCTGCCGAATTCGCGGCACAGCTTCCGGAACGCGACATTGGTGATCCCGGCCATCGGCGCGAGCACCACCGGCGGATCGACGGGGTAGGGGCCGATTCGCAATCCGGTTCTGGTGTCGAGTGCCGCGGTCACGAGTTCCAGTGTCCCATCCGAATGACAGTGCGAGAGATCACAGGTCTCCCGGTGCGTGCGACGGGACCGGTGCCGTGCGGCACCGGTCCCGGTCGAAGTCGTGCGGGCGAGCTCAGCTCGCCGCGGTGAGGTCGCGCTCGCGCTTGGCGGCCTCGCGGGCCAGCATGCGGTCGCGCTGCTCCTCGAACTTCAGGACGTCCTTGCCCAGCTTGTCCAGGAACAGGCCGAGCCGCTCGCGGGTTTGCTCACCGCGCGCGGTGAAGTCGTCGCGCTCGAAGATCTGCCACTTCTTCAGCACCGGCTGCACTACGTCTTCGAGGTGCTGGCGCAGGTCGTAGATGCCGTGCTTGGCCATCAGCACACCGTTGCGACGGAAGTTCGGCATTCCGGCGCCGGGCATCTGGAAGTTCTCGAGGATCAGGGTGATCGCGTCGAGGGCCTGGTCGGGCGCCAGATCCAGCGCCGCACCGCACATGTTGCGGTAGAAGATCATGTGCAGGTTCTCGTCGGCGGCGACGCGCTGCAGCATACGGTCGGCGATCGCGTCGTCGCACACCTTGCCGGTGTTGCGGTGGCTGACGCGGGTGGCCAGCTCCTGGAAGGTCACATAGGCGACCGAGTGCAGGAAGCCGGCGTCGGCCTCGGCGGGAGAGGCGAAACCGTTGGTCATGTGGACCATGCGGGCTTGTTCCAGCGCCACCGGGTCCACGCCGCGGGTGACCACGAGGTAGTCGCGCATCACGATGCCGTGGCGGTTCTCCTCGGCGGTCCAGCGGCCGACCCAGGTTCCCCAGGCGCCGTCCTGGGAGAAGTTCTCGGCGATCTCGCGGTGGTAGGAGGGCAGGTTGTCCTCGGTGAGGAGGTTGGTGATCATCGCGGCCTTCGCCACTTCACTGAGCTTCGACTGCTCCGGATCCCAGTCGACGCCGCCCAGCGCGGCGAAGTTGCGCCCCTCGTCCCACGGCACGTAGTCGTGCGGGTGCCATTCCTTGGCCATCGAAAGGTGCCGGTTGACGTTTTCTTCGGCAACCGGCTCCAACTCCGTCAGCAGCTCGAGTTGAGTCAGATCCCTTGCCATACATACGCCCTTCGGTGTTGTCGTGCGATATTGCTGGTCGCCCCCCTGCTGGCCGTGCCGCCGCCGCCCATACCTTACGGCACCGTAGGTGTGATGCGAAGCGCACCTGTATGAGTTCACAGCATCGGTGACGGAACTCATAAGGGTGTTCGGCACATGCCCCAACCGGTTGCGAGTGTAGGGGGGAGACCTGTGCGCCAACGGTGTATCGGCTGGGAGTTGCGAACGTTAGCCGAGTATCGGATTGCGCAGGTACCGGGCATCCGCGCAGGGAGACGGCGATGGGCCGGAGCTTTCGCTCCGGCCCATCGGTGTGCCCCCACCAGGGCTCGAACCTGGGACCTGCGGATTAAAAGTCCGTAGCTCTACCAACTGAGCTATAGGGGCGCGGTCCGCAAGTCTAATGTTTCGCGCGCGGAAGTGGTAACCGGTATCCGTGTGACGGTGTCGCGGTGGGTATCTGCGCTGGTCGCGCCGGGTTCGACGGCCGGGTGGCGGCGCCCGGGAGCGGGATGGCCGCCGGCGATATCCGGGGCACCCCCTGAACGCCGGGCGGCGCCCGCCGCGACGGTCCGGGGGTTGCGCATCCCGGCCCCGCCGGTTCCGGAGCGTCGCGGCGTTCCCGTATACCCGGCCGATTGCCGGGCAATCGCCTTGCTCAGCAATTTGTTTCAGCGCGGAAGTGTGGAAACATTGTCCAAACGTAGTGCGTGACAACATATTTGGTACGGGAGGTGATCGTGTCGGTGGATCCGCCCGGTGGCCGACCGCAGCGGCCGGGATGAGTCCCGGGTATCCACGGCGCCGGCCGGTGGTGGTGAACATTGCTGGGGCGCGCCGGAATTCGCATGCCCGGACGCTAACCGGGCATTTGCCACAACCGGTTCCGGTTCCCGGTGAAGTGACTCCTCGGTACGTGGCGCGTCGTCCCGGGATTCGGGGTACGGTGATCGCTTGGTGAATTCCGGCGAATCCGGGAGATCTTCCGGCCGTTGGGATTCGGCCGAAGGTTGTGGTGCCGGCACATCTCGCGATCGGCCGGGCCGGTCACGAGGTCGGAGGAGGCGACGTCGCAGGAGGCGGATCCGAGACGAACAAAACGCCCGGGTGCGCACCCCCTGCGGCGCACCCGGACGTCGAAACTATACCAGCTGGTGTGTTTCAGGTATTCCTGCGAATTTTCGTACCGAAAGTCTGAAAGCCGGGCGTTAGCCCGGAATTAAGTATTTGAAAATCTAATAACTTCTCGTCGAGGACCGTCTCCTATCGGTTCCTCCGGCGGCAAGCAGCTTCGGAGGCGTTTCGAGCATGGCACGGCAGCAAGAGCGGGCCCGCCGGACACGGGCGGCGATCATCAGGTCCGCCGCCGTTGAATTCGGGAAGAGCGGCTATGCCGCGGCATCGCTGAATCGCATATTGGAGGGATCGCGCGCGACCAAGGGCGCGATGTACTTCCATTTCGATTCCAAGGAGGATCTGGCCCGGGCGGTGCTGGACGCTGCCGTCGAACGATATCGGGCGACCACCGAAAGGTGGCTGGCCAGAACGGATCTCGAGCCGCTGGACATCATGCACGGGATGATCGACGAGGTCGCGCTGCGCCTGGAGAACGACATCATCGCCCAGGCGGAGTTCCGGCTCGTGATCGAACCGGAGTTCTATCAGGACGCGCGGGCCGGCGGCAGCCGCATCGTCAGCCGGTCGGCGCGGCTGCTCGCGGTGCGCGCCGTCGACCGCAAACAGCTGCGCCTGGACACCGACCCGGACCGCTTCACCCGCACCCTGGCCGCCGCGCTGGCCGGACAGCGCTACATCATCGATCTGCTCGGCGGCGGGGTCGATCTGCGCACCCGGTTCACCGAGGCGCTGGAGGTGATCATCGAGGCGATGGCGACTCAGGATTGGCTCGAGGAGTTCCGCCGGCACGGCTGGAAGGCCTCGGCACGCCTGGAAGATCTGAATCTGGGCCTCTGACCAGCCGATTTGGGAATAGCGCAAAGCCTGTCATAAGCTATGCGAGCTCCCAACGGAAGCCGTTGAGGTACGGACCGGAGAGATCCGGCGGGCCCCCTTCGTCTAGCGGCCTAGGACGCCGCCCTTTCAAGGCGGTAGCGCGGGTTCGAATCCCGTAGGGGGTACGGTGGCAACACCGTTGAGAGCATGCAAGGCCCTGTGGCGCAGTTGGTTAGCGCGCCGCCCTGTCACGGCGGAGGTCGCGGGTTCGAGTCCCGTCAGGGTCGCTTTGTTGTACGGCATTCGGTTCGGGTGCCCCGGCCAGGTAGCTCAGTTGGTACGAGCGTCCGCCTGAAAAGCGGAAGGTCGCCGGTTCGATCCCGGCCTTGGCCACTTCAATCCCCTCGACCTGCGGTCGGGGGGATTTTTCGTGTCCGGGATCACCGTGCGTTGAGAGAGCCACGTCGACAGGGCGTCGGCGGGTACCGCGCCCACGCCGCCGGACCCGAGCGCTACCGACAGAATTCGGATGACCGCATAGCTCGCGCCGGTCCCAGAGGCGCCGGCGGCCGGCTGGTCGTGGCTCGTGTGCGCGAGGTGCGGTGTCTTTCGGCCTGCCGTGACAGATATGGACCGTTCGTTCGTCTCGGGGAGACGAAATCTGCGCGGAACGGCGGTCGGGGTGGGGCTGGGGGCATACCGTCCGTGGTGTGGCGAAGGCGCGGGATGGTGATGTCGGCTCGGGCGAATATGTCGCTCGGATCGCCGCGCGGTTGAACGAGCAGGTGACCGGGGTCAGTTCGCTGATCAAGGATGCGCTCGAGCAGCGCATTCCGGAGTTGCGGGGGGATGCGCGGACGGTCGAGTTGCTGGGGGCCAGTGTCGAGGGGAATGTCGACACGATTCTGCATGCGCTGCGGCACGGCATCGCGGTGGAGCGGATCACCGCGCCGACCGCCGCGCTCGAATACGCGCGGCGGCTCGCGCAGCATGGGGTGCCGGTGAATGCGCTGGTGCGGGCGTATCGGCTGGGGCAGCGGCGGTTGACCGAGCTGGTGTTCGCGGAACTGCACGCCATCGATATGGAGCCGACGACGCGGATCGCGGTGATCGAGGAGATCACCGACGTGCTGTTCGCCTATATCGACTGGATCTCGCAGCAGGTTGTCGCGGTCTACGAGGAGGAGCGCGAACGGTGGCTGGAGAACCGAAACAGCCTGCGCGCCATGCGGGTCCGGGAGGTGCTGGCCCAGGACACGGCCGTCGACGTCGACGACGCCACCGCCGCGATCCGGTATCCGCTGCGCCGGCATCACGTGGCCATGGTGCTCTGGTACCCGGACGCCGATTCCGACAGCGACGACCTGGCGCGGTTGCAACGGTTCGTCCGGGAACTGGCCGGGGCCGTCGATGTGGCTGCCGCCCCGCTGTTCGCCGCGGCCGACCGCACCAGCGGATGGGTCTGGCTGCCGTACACCTCGGATCCCGATGATCCGGCCGCGCGGATCCGCCGCTTCGCCGCCACCCGGCCGGACGCACCTCATATCGCGATCGGCGCCGCGGGGGTCGGCGTCGAGGGGTTCCGCCGCTCGCATCGCCAGGCCCAGCAGGCCCGCACGGTGGCGGCCCGGAGCGGGGCGGCGGACAAGGTCGTGGCGGCAACCGATCCGGGCTTGACCGCGGCCGCGCTGCTCGGCGAGAACCCGGCGGCCGTCCGGGACTGGGTCGCCGACGTCCTCGGACCGCTGGCGACCGACACCGCGAGCGATGCCCGGCTGCGCGACACCCTGCGTGTGTTCCTGCGCACCGGATCCAGCTACAAGGCGGCGGCGCAGGAACTGGATCTGCACTACAACTCGGTGAAGTACCGGGTGAGTCGCGCGGTGTCGCGGCGCGGGCGACCGATCGCCGATGACCGGCTCGATGTGGAGATCGCGCTGCTGGTGTGCCGGTGGTACGGCAAATCGGTACTCGTGCGCTGAGCCCGCGACCGTGCGCCGATCATGAGCGCGGCCGCCCGCGGTGCGCCAGGTGGTCAGTGCACGGCCGCCGGTTCCGGCCGATGTGGGTGAACTGATCGTGCAAAGCTCGCCGATCCTGCGCGTTTTCTCGCATTGTCGCGGAGGTTTGCACGGAAAGTTCAGGGGGACGCGCCGGGACACCGCACCAGCCGGTCACCGCCGGCCGCACATTCTTTGTCTCGCGAAGACGACACTTCCGGAGTAATTCGTCCACACGCGACGGTGTGGTCCAGCTCACTAATTTCTACCGTTGACGTGTCCGTTCGAGACCGAAGATTCAGGACCGTCCATGCACCTTTCCGAGTTACCCGACCTGCGCAGCCGGCATGACCCCGGCGGGCCCTGTGTGGCCGACGATCAGGTCGAGCTGACCAACGCCGAGTTCGCCGATGCCGTACGACGCGCGGCCACCGCCCTTGCCGCGCACGGAGTTTCCTCCGGCGATGTCGTCGCGGTGATGTTGCCCAACACCGTGGCGCTGGTGGTGTCCCTGTTCGCCGCATGGCGGCTGGGCGCCGCGGTGACGCCGATCAATCCGTCGCTGGTTC
Organism: Nocardia cerradoensis NBRC 101014; assembly: GCF_000308535.1. Classification (GTDB taxonomy): domain Bacteria; phylum Actinomycetota; class Actinomycetes; order Mycobacteriales; family Mycobacteriaceae; genus Nocardia; species Nocardia cerradoensis. Next base: position 7,300 of record NZ_BAFW01000013.1, read on the forward strand.
CGGCCGAGGCCGGCTATCAGGTCACCGATGCCGGGGCCGAGGTGCTGGTCACCGATCGGCCGACCGATATCGGGGTCACGGTCCTCACCCCTGCCGAGCTCACCGCGCGACCGTCCGCCGATATCGCCCCCGAAACTCGCGACGACGCGCTGGCCCTGCTCGTCTACACCAGTGGGACCACCGGGCGGCCCAAGGGCGTCATGCTCGATCACGCGAACCTGAACGCGATGTGCGCCATGGCGATCGGCGCCTTCGAACTCACGGCCGGCGACCACAGCCTGCTGGTTTTGCCGCTGTTCCATGTCAACGGCATCGTGGTGAGCACCCTTTCGCCGCTGCTCGCCGGCGGGCGTACCACGATCGCGGGACGGTTCAGCCCGACCGCGTTCTTCGACCGGCTCGAACGCAGCCGTGCCACCTACTTCTCCGCGGTGCCGACCATCTACACGATGCTGGCCGATCTGCCGCCGGACGTGGCCCCCGATACCTCATCGGTGCGATTCGCGGTCTGCGGTGCCGCACCTGCCAGTGCCGAACTGCTGCGGAAGTTCGAAAACCGTTACGGCATACCGATCGTCGAGGGCTACGGCCTCTCCGAGGGCACCTGCGCGAGCGTCGTCAATCCGCTGCGCGGCCGCCGCAAGCCGGGCACGGTCGGTCTCCCGCTGCCCGGCCAGACGATCCGCATCGCCGACCCCGACGGCAATCCGGTCGCCGACGGTGCCGCGGGCGAGGTGCTGATCCAGGGCCCGAATGTCATGCGCGGCTATCTGAATCGGCCGGAGGACACCGCCCGGACGCTCATCGACGGCTGGCTGCACACCGGCGATATCGGCCGCATCGACGAGGACGGCTACCTCGTCCTGGTGGACCGCGCCAAGGACATGATCATCCGCGGCGGCGAGAACATCTATCCCAAGGAGATCGAGAGCGTCGTCTACCAGCTGCCCGAGGTCGCCGAGGCCGCGGTGGTCGGCCGGGCCAGCGAGCTCTACGGCGAGGAGCCCGTGCTGTTCCTCGCCCTGAACTCCGGCGCCACCCTCACCGCCGAACAGGTGCTCGCCCATACCCGGCGGAACTTGTCGAAATACAAACTGCCGGTGGCGATCACCTTCCTCGACGACCTGCCCAAGAACGCCGTCGGCAAACTCGACAAACCGTCGCTGCGCCGCGTGACCACCGCCTGATCCGCCCCACGAGAAGGAGATATTCCGATGGGATTCACGAAGCCGGATCTACCGGCAGTCGATCCGGACACGTTCCTGCAGAAACCGCTGATGGAGCGAATGCGCATCCTCGGTGCCGATTGGGCCGAAAACGGCTTCGGCTCACCGAAGATGGTGCATTGCGTCTACATCCTCAAACTGGTCGTGTTCTACGCGATCGGTGGAATCACGGTGGCCACACTGACTTCCGGCCTCCCGGCGTTCTGGCATGTCGCCGAATGGTGGAATCAGCCGATCGTCTATCAGAAGGCGGTCGTCTGGACGGTGCTGCTGGAGGTCGTCGGTCTCGCCGGTTCGTGGGGGCCGTTGGCCGGCAAGGTGAAACCGATGACCGGTGGCATCCTGTTCTGGGCCCGGCCCGGCACCATCCGGCAACGCCCGTGGGCGTGGGTGCCCGGTACCGGCGGAGATCGCCGCACCTGGTTCGACGTCACCCTGTATCTGGCCCTCCTGGCGAGTCTGGTGCTCGCGCTGGCTCTGCCCGGCGCGCACAGTGATTCGCTCGCGGCGGCTGTGCCGGACAACGTGTCCGGGCTCATCGCTCCCGCCGTGCTGCTGGCGCCGATCGTGCTGCTGATTCTCAACGGCCTGCGCGACAAGGTCGTCTTCCTCGGCGCCCGCGGCGAGCAGTATCTGCCGGCGCTGATCGCGTTCACCGTGTTCCCGTTCGTCGACATGATCGTCGCGTTGAAACTGCTGATCGTGGTGGTCTGGGTGTGCGCCGGATTCTCCAAACTCGGCAAGCATTTCTCCAACGTGGTGCCGCCGATGGTGTCCAACAGCCCGTCGGTGCCGTTCAAGTCGGTGAAACGCGCGCACTACAAGGACTTCCCGCGCGATATGCGTCCCTCCGGCATCGCGCATTTCATGGCCCACGTCAACGGCACCTGCGTGGAGATGCTGGTCCCGCTGGTGCTGCTGTTCTCCACGAACAAGTGGGTGACGTCGATCGCGGTGCTGATCATGGTGATCTTCCACCTCTTCATCGTGTCCACCTTCCCGCTGGCCGTGCCGCTGGAATGGAACGTGCTGTTCGCCTATGCCACCGTTTTCCTGTTCCTCGGATTCCCGGCGTGGAACGGATACGCCGTGTGGGACATGTCGCCGGTGTGGCTGGCGGTCCCGGTGGTCGCCGCGCTGCTGTTCTTCCCGGTGCTCGGCAATCTGCGGCCCGACAAGGTGTCGTTCCTGCCGTCGATGCGCCAGTACGCGGGCAACTGGGCCTCGGCGGTGTGGACGTTCACCCCGGGCGCCGAGGAGAAGTTGAACCGGGTGACCCGCTCGGCCGGCAATCAGATCGATCAGTTCATCGATTTCGGTTACGAACCGCAGTGGGCGGAGATCACCCTGCAGAAGACGATCGCCTGGCGCACCCTGCACAGCCAGGGCCGCGGCCTGTTCTCGTTGCTGATCGCGCGGCTGCCCGATATCGATTCGCGTACGGTCCGGGAGGGGGAGTTCCTGTGCAACTCGATCGTGGGGTTCAATTTCGGTGACGGCCACTTCCACGACGAGGGGATGATCCGCGCGGTGCAGGACGAGGCTCGCTTCGAACCCGGCGAATGTGTGGTCGCCTGGGTGGAATCGGAGGCGTTCGGCAGCGGCGTGCAGCACTACAAGCTGATCGACGCCGCGCTGGGCGTGATCGAACGCGGCACCTGGCGGGTCGCGGACGCGGTCGCCGAGCAGCCCTGGCTGCCGAACGGGCCGATTCCCCTGCGGCCCACCTGGACTCGTGCCGCCGCAGCGCGGATCGAACCCACGCAGGACGATTTCGGAGTGGTGGCGTGACAACCGCACTGGTGGTCGGCGGCGGGCCCAACGGGCTCGCCGCCGCCGTCGCCCTCGCCTCCGAAGGTGTCGAGGTCACCGTGCTCGAAGCGGCCGAGCGGATCGGTGGCGGCACGCGCAGCAGCGAGGCGATCGTTCCCGGCCTGCTGCACGACCACTGCTCGGCCATCCACCCGATGGCCGTCGGATCCCCGTTCCTGACCAGCCTGGGCCTGGACCGCTACGGGCTCCGCTGGCGGCTGGCCGAGATCGACTGTGTGCATCCGCTCGATGACGGCAGCGCCGGTGTGCTGTACCGCTCGGTCGAGCAGACCGCGGCAGGGCTCGGTCGCGACGGCTCGCGCTGGCGCCTGGCATTCGAACGCCCGGTGCGGCGATACGACGCGCTGAGCGAGGACATCATGCGCCCGCTGCTGCGCGTGCCGCACCATCCCCTGACGCTGGCCCGGTTCGGGATGCCGACGCTGTTGCCCGGATCCACCGTTGCCCGGCTGTTCCGGACCGAGCAGGCGCGCGCGTTGTTCGGAGGTGTTGCGGCGCATGCCTTCCGGCCGTTGCATCAGCCGCTCACCTCGGCCATCGGACTCGGGATCCTCACGGCCGGGCATCGGCACGGCTGGGCGGTCGCGTCCGGCGGATCACAGGCGATCAGCGATGCGATGGCGGCGCTGCTGACGGAGCTGGGCGGAAAGATCGAGACCGGGGTGCCGATCGAGTCGGCCGCGCAGCTGGCCCCGGCGACATCACGCTCTTCGATCTGGCGCCCGATGCGGTCGGCCGCATTCTCGGGGATCGGCTGCCCGGCCGAGTCCGTCGGGCGTTCAGCCGCTTCCGTCGCGGCCCCGGCGCCTTCAAGGTGGATTTCGCGGTGGCGGACGGAGTGCCGTGGACCAATCCGCAGGCTCGCCGTGCCGGAACCGTCCATCTCGCCGGGACCTACGGTGAGCTGGCCGCGACCGAACGTGAGATTCACGCCGGTCGGATGCCCGAGCGTCCGTTCGTCCTGATCGGCCAGCAGTATCTGGCCGATCCGCAGCGCTCGGCAGGCGATGTGCACCCGGTGTGGAGTTATGCGCACGTCCCCAACGGCTTCACCGGCGACGCGACCGAGGCGATCATCGCCCAGATCGAGCGATTCGCGCCCGGGTTCCGGGAACGCATTGTGGGACAGGCGGTTCGCTCGACGACCGAGATGGCCGTCTACAACCCGAACTACGCCGGCGGCGACATCATGACCGGCGCCAAGGACATTCGACAGCTGATGTTCGGACCGCGCACCACGTTGTCTCCCTACAGTCTCGGCGTCCGAGGCATGTACATCTGTTCGGCGGCAACGCCACCCGGGCCGGGAGCGCACGGAATGTGCGGCGCCAATGCGGCACAGCTCGCGCTCGCCGAGTTGAGGCGCGGGTAGGGGCCGAGGCACCTCGTCGCGGAAGCCCTGCCCGATCACTTCAACACGTTGACCGCCCGCGCGATGACCAGCGCCGCGGTGATCAGCGACAGCGCCGATTCGGCCATCATCAGCGTCTTGGCCCAGCGCGTCATCGGCATCACATCGGTGGGGCTGAAGGCGGTGGCGTTGGTGAACGACAGGTAGAGGTAGTCGAGGAATTCCGGTTCCCAGTCGGCGGGCGCCAGGTCGCGGTTCTGCATCTGGACGAACAGGAAATCCGGGAGCGGCTCACGGGCGTGCGCCCGGGCAGCCGGCCCGCCGCGATCGAATTCCCAATACCAGAGCGCGAATACGGTGACGTTGGTCAGCCAGATGGCCGCGCCGGAACCGAGCAGCACCGGCGGATCGTTGCTGAGGGTGCCGTCGATGAGCCCGGCGACGAGCCGGAACACCGACCATGCGGTGGCGATTCCCAGCAGCGCCGACATCGCCAGGCCACACCACCGCAGCCAGATCTCCTCCCGATCCAGCCGCACCGGGCTGCTCACCACCAGCACGATGAGCAGCAGCACCTCGAGCAGGGGCAGCAGCCAGATCGGCCGCAGCTGGAAATGATGTGGCAGCAGCAGTTGCAGCACGATGATCCCCACCATCGCCGCCGTCGCCGCCCACCGCGATTCGCCCGCGGTGCGCCGTTTCCACGCCGGGATCTCGTCGCCGCTGGAGCTGTCGTTTCCGGAGCCGCTCACCCGAGCAGTATTGCCCGCGCGAAGACGGCATGCACGCAGGAACGCGGGCTCGTCAGGGCGGGCGACCCTAAGATGGGGAACCACAGCGCGTATGTCGGCTCGCAGGAGGGCTCGGTGATGACTGTGGTTCGCAAGGTAGTTCTGGGCGGCGCGATTGCCGTGCTGCTCGGCTCGGGTGCCGGCGCGGCGGCCGCGGAGACGGTTCCGTTTCAGATCAACCCCGCGCCGTACGGTAATCCGAACGGCAGCGTCGATTCGCTACCCGCCCGCTGTGTGGCCGTCACCGGTGCACGAGCGGGGGAAATCACCATCACCGGCGCGAACGACCGTGGGTGGGGCTGCTATTCGGCGCCGGTGCGATGGTTGAACCTCGCCACCGGCGCATCCGGCGAAGCGCATCTTTCCGACGGCCTCAACGGGATTCCGCCGGCCGTCACGGTCGTGACCGGGAGCGGACCCGTCGTCGCCGTCGTTCTCACCGGCGGCGTGTACACGCCCGGCCTCGTCTCCGTGCAGGTGCCGTAACCGACGGGCGGCTCACAGCGCGCGGGGCCGCGGTGGCAGCGGCACGAAGGCCGAAACCCGCTGCACCACATCGCGATACGCGGGTCGTCGCTGGAGGCTGCGCTGTTCCATCATCGGAATGCTGACGCCCACGAACATCGCGACCATCGTCACCACACCCGCGAGAACCCACCAGCTGCCCGGGGCTGCGGCCAGACCGAACAGGCCGAACGAGAGCCAGACGCCGCACTCGCCGAAATAGTTCGGATGCCGCGACCACGCCCAGACACCGCGGTCCATGACCTGGCCGGGAGATTTGGTGGCGGCGAAGCGATGCATCTGCAGATCGGCGACGGCTTCCAGCGTCACCGCGCCCGCACCGATCACGAAGGCGACCACGTCGAGCACGCCGAACGGTTCGCCGGCGCGCGTCGCGACCACGTACACCGGAATCATCCCGGCGAACACCTGCAACGTCGGAAAGACGTGAATTCCGAACAGATCCGCGGCGAAGGCGAATCTGCCCGCGCGTTCGCGCACCATCGGATAGCGCCAATCCTCGTGGTGCATACCGGGAAAGGTGGACACCCAGTTGGCGGTGAGCCGCACCGCCCACACCAGCATGACGGCCATCAGCAGCCACCAGCGCGCCGAATTCGACGGCTCGTCGCTGCGGAACCACCAGTAGAAGGCGAGCAGCGGCGGGATCACGCTCCAGTACGGGTCGTAGAAACTGGAATTCTGGTAGATCCGGCTGAATACGAACACCACGACCGTGGCGATCAGATCGGCGATCAGGCCGTTCAACCACAGCTGCCCGGTATCCGGGCCCCACAGCAGCCAGGCGAGTCCCACGACGACGGCGATCACATAGGCCAGCGCGACTCGAACCAGGGCGCCCACTCTGCTCATGAGCGCACTCTAGGCACTGCGCGGCCGAGCGGAGCCGGATTCGGACAACACCGGCAGTCCGCCGGATCAGCGCCGAACTGATCGTGCAAACCGCGCCGTTTCTCGGCGATTTCCGGATTTCCAGGCGAGGTTTGCACGAATAATTCGCCCTAGCGGGAAACGAATTCGTCCAAGCGGCGGCCAGTCTCCTCGGTGTGGATGAGTGCCCGGATTTCGGTGCGCTCCAGGGCATACCCCGCTCCGGTGCCTGTCGCGTCGATACACCGTTTGGCAGCGGTGTAGGCGTGCGCGGGAAGATCGGCCAGCCGTCCGGCGAGTGTCAGCGCGGTGGCGGCAGGATCCTCGACGGCCCGATGCACCAGGCCGAGGCGTTCGGCGGTCGTCCCGTCGATCAGCTCCGCGCCGAGAATCAGCCGATAGGCGACGGCCGGGCCGACCAACCGGGTAAGCCGCTGGGTGCCACCGGCTCCCGGCAGCAAACCGATACCCACCTCGGGCAACCCGATCTTGGCGGTAGCGCGCGCGACCCGGAAGTCGCAGGCGAGGGCCAGTTCGAATCCGCCGCCGGTGGCCGCACCGCCGATTTCGGCGATCGTGGGTTTTCCCAGCGCCGCCAGCGCCGCGAACGCATCCTGCAGCAGCAAACAGAATTTCTCCAGCCGCACGCCTCGGTCGGGCAGTTCCCGCCAGGAATCCATCATGGCGATATCGGCGCCCGCGCAGAACACCTTCGCCGCACTGCGTACCACGACCGCACGCACTTCCGGGTCCGCACCGAGTTCGGTGACCGCCGTGGCGAATTCACCCGCCTGCGCCTCGTCGAAGGCGTTGACCGGCGGGCGATCGAGGGTGAGGACGCCGACGGCGCCGATACGAGACAGCGTGACCGACAAGATATTTCACTCCATGAGATGTCGATAGCGCTCGGCGACTGCCGGAGCGAGCAGGGTGGGCAGCACGAAACGCACCTGTGCCCGGATGTATTGCTCGACGGTGTAGCGCGGCGCGAAATGCCAATGTTTGAGGGCCCAGGCGTGGGCGAGCATCATCAGGTTGAAGACGACGAGATCCGGATCGAGGTCGTTCATCAGCCCGGCCGCGATTCCCGCCTCGACCGCGGCCCGCAGCGGGGCCGAGGTTTCCACCTCGAGTTCCTTGATCCGTTCGCGGCCTTGCGGATCGAGGGTCCGGCTCTCCCGATAGGTCAGAACCACGGCGTCGAGGTTCTCGTCGACGATTTCCACATAGTGGCGGAAACCGGCGACGAGTCGCTCCACCGGATCGTCGCCGACCGCGTCCATGGCCGGATCCAATTCGTCCCGGAAGGCGTCGAGGATGTCGACGATGGCCGCGAGCAGCAGGTCTTCCTTACCGCCGAAGTACTTGTAGATGAGCCCGACGCTCACATCGGCCTGATCCGCGAGTGCCTGCATCGACATCTGATGAAAGCCTGTGGTCTGCATGACGGCGACGGCCGCGTTGAGGAGTTGGCGCCGGCGCGAACTGGTTCGCACCGCACGCACCGCCTCCTCGATTTCCATCGGTGCGGATCGCTTCGCCATCGGGCCTACCCTTCCGTATCTGCGCAGTCGAATGAACGACGGTTCACTCAACTCTAGAGTGGTCCACCGAGAATCAGATGCCCAGCTCCTTCGCGATGATGGTCTTCATGATCTCGGTGGTGCCGCCGTAGATGCTCTGAATTCGCGCGTCGACGAACGCCCGCGACACCGCGTATTCGCGCATATAGCCGTAGCCGCCGTGCAGTTGCAGGCAGCGGTCGGCCACCCGCATCTGCAATTCGGTGGTCCACCATTTCAGCCGGGCGGCGCGGGCCGCGGTGAGGCCGCCGGTGATGTGTTCGGCGAGGCAGTCGTCGAGGAAGGTCCGCGCGATATCGAGTTCGGTCGCCAACTCCGCGAGCACGAATTGCGTGTTCTGAAAACTCGCGACCGAGGTGCCGAAGGCCTTGCGTTCGCGCACGTAGTCCAGGGTCTGCGCGAGCACACCCTCGGCGGCCGCGACCGCGCCGACCGACAGCGACAGCCGCTCCTGCGGCAGATTCCGCACCAGCTGATAGAAGCCCTCGCCCTCCGCGCCGAGCCGATTCGCCACCGGCACCCGCATCTCGGTGAAGGTCAGTTCGCTGGTGTCCTGGGCGTGCAGGCCGATCTTCTCCAGGTTGCGGCCGCGGCCGAATCCCGGTGTGCCGGCCTCGACGACCAGCAGGGTCAGCCCCTTGTGCTTGTCCTCGCCGGTGCGGACCGCGACCACGAACAGATCACCGTTCTGCCCGTTCGAGATGAAGGTCTTACTGCCGTCGACCACGTAATGCTCGCCGTCGCGGACGGCGGTGGTGCGAATTCCGGTGAGGTCGCTGCCGGTACCCGGTTCGGTCATGGCGATCCCCAGGACGGTCTCGCCGGTGACGACGCCGGGCAGCCAGCGGGCCTTCTGCTCCTCGTCGGTGAGATCGGTCAGATAGGGCAGCACCACATCGTTCTGCAGGGAGAACGCGATACCCGCCGCGGCCGCACCCGCCCGCGTGATCTCCTCGATCACGATGGCGTGGTAGCGGAAATCCTCCACCCCCGGACCGCCGAAGCGCTCCGGGACCGGGAAGCCGAGCAGGCCCAGCTTGCCCGCCTCGGTGAACAACGATCGGTCCAGGCAGCCGGCCCGTTCCCAGTCCTCGTGGGCCGGTGTGACCGTCTGCCGAACGAAATCGCGTACCACGGAACGGAATTGGCGGTGTTCGGAGTCGTACTCCAGTCGTGCGTTCATGAGACCTCTTGTCAGCGGAAGGCGTTCTGGCCGGTGAAGGCCTGGCCGAGCACGAGTTGATGCATCTCCGGCGTCCCCTCGTAGGTGAGCACGGATTCGAGATTCACCATGTGCCGGATGACCGGATACTCGAGCGAAATACCGTTGCCGCCGAGGATGGTTCGCGCGGTGCGGCAGATCTCGATCGCCTCACGGGTGTTGTTGAGTTTGCCGAAACTCACCTGTTCGGGGCGCAGTCCCACCGAATCCTTGAGCCGGCCCAGATGCAGCGAAAGCAGCTGCCCCTTGTGCAGTTCGACGGCCATATCGGTGAGTTTGGCCTGGGTCAGCTGGAATCCGGCGATCGGTCGGCCGAACTGGTTGCGCTGCATCGAATAATCGCGAGCCGCCTGCCAGGCCGAGCGCGCCGCACCCATCGAACCCCAGATGATGCCGTAGCGCGCCTCGGACAGACTCGACAGCGGCGCCTTCACACCCCGGCCCTCGGGCATCATCGCCTCGGCGGGCAGGCGCACGTCGTCGAGGACCAGTTCGCTGGTGATCGAGGCACGCAGCGACAACTTGTGCTTGATGGTGTGTGCGCTGAATCCCGGGGTGTCGGTGGGCACGATGAACCCGCGGATGCCCTCGTCGGTATCGGCCCACACCACCGCGACATCGGCGATCGAGCCGTTGGTGATCCACATCTTGCGCCCGTTGAGAATCCAGTCGTCACCGTCGCGCTTGGCGCGCGTCCGCATGGCCGACGGATCGCTTCCGACATCCGGTTCGGTGAGGCCGAAGCAGCCGATGATCTCGCCCGCGGCCATCCCGGGCAGCCACCGCCGCTTCTGCTCCTCCGAACCGTTGTTCCAGATGGAGAACATGGCCAGCGAGCCCTGGACCGAGACCAGCGACCGGATACCGGAATCGCAGGCCTCGAGTTCGAGACAGGCCAAGCCGTAGTGCACGGCCGAGGCGCCGCTGCATCCGTATCCCTCGAGGTGCATGCCGAGCACACCGAGTCTGCCGAATTCGCGGGCCAGATCGCGCGCGCCGGGCAGGTCGCCGGCTTCGAACCAGTCGGCGATATGCGGGGTGACGTGTTCGGCGCAGAAGCCGCGCACACTGTCGCGCACGGCCCGCTCGTCCTCGGTCAGCAGCGAATCGAGGGCCAGCGGGTCGAGTGCGTCGAATGCGGGGGGACGTTTCGCGCTCATGCGGTTTCCTTGTCCGGATAGGTGAACAGGCCGGCCGCGGCATCGTCGCGGGCCTGTTCGGTGAGTTTGTAGTGCAACTTCTTGCCGGTGGCCGACACCGGCAGCGAATCGACGAAGCGGTAGGCGCGTGGACGCTTGAACGCCGAGAGCATGGGATGGGTGCGGCAGTGCCGATCCAGTTCGGCCACGCCCACTCCGGGCTCGGCGGCGACCACATAGGCCACCACCACCTGCCCCCAGCGCTCGTCGGGAATGCCCACCACCAGGCAGTCGTCTACGCCGGGATGTTCGTTGAGCGCCTCCTCGACCTGGACGGGATGGACGTTCTCGCCGCCGGACAGCAGCATGTCGTCCTTCCGTCCGACGATGGTGACGAATTCCTGCTCGTCCCAGGTGGCGAGGTCACCGATATACAACCAGCCGCGATGGAACTTGCGGGCCTCCTGTTCGGGCGAGTCGACATAGGCATTGGCGCCCTTCGGGGAGCGGACGATGACCTCGCCCACTTCCGTGCCGTCCTTGGCGACGGTCTCCTCCGGCTCGGCCAGCCGGTCGTCGAGCACCCGCACCACCGCCACGTCGTCGTCGATGCACGCGCGCCCGGCTGTCCCGGCCATGGCCGGCAGATCGGTCGGCCGCAGGAAGGTGTTCCAGAAACCTTCGGTACTGCCGTAACCGTTGAAGATGTTGGGATTCAACACCTTCTGATACCGCAGCGCCGCCTCGCGTTCCAGCGGGGCGCCCATCGTCACGATCCCGCGCAGGCTCGACAGATCGCGCCGCCTCGTCTCCTGCGCGTGGGCGAGCATGGCCAGATTGGTCGGCGCGCCGATGAGGAAGGTCAGCCCGTAGCGCTGCACGTGGTCCAGGGTGGTGTCGGCGTCGAAGGCGCGCATCGGCACCAGGGTCGAGCCCAGGTAGAACGTGGGATTCGGGCCGGCGCAATACAAACCGCCGCGGTGGAACCACGGGGTCATGTTGAGCGTCTTGTCCTCGGGCGACAACGGGAAATGCATGACGACGTCGTGCGCGCTGAAGATCTCCACCAGGCTGTTGAGCGGTACGCCCTTCGGCATCCCGGTGGTGCCGGAGGTGTAGAGGCGGGTGGTCTCGTCCCACACCGTGCGCTGGGTGTGGAGCGGCCGCGCCGTCGCGGCGAACAACTCGTCGAAGCGGACCGCGCCCGGCAGCGGCTCGCCCGGACCCGACGCCACCAGCAGTTCGGGCCGGAACGTGCTGCGCTCCAGTGCTTCTCGCACCATCGGCGTGAGATCGGTGTCGTAGACGAAGACCCGGGGGCGGTTCGACGCGAGGATGTAGGACGTCTCACCGGCGGCGAGCCGGAAGTTCATCGGCGAGCCGACGGCCCCGGCGGCCTGCGTCGCCAGATACAGCTCGGCGAACTCGACCCCGTTGAACAGCTGATACGCCACGACGTCGCCCGGCTCGACACCGGCGTCGGCGAGGCCGGTGGCCAACCGGTCGACCCGGTCGCCCAGGTCGGCGTAGGTGACGGTGGTCCCGGTCGCCGGATCCTCGATCGCCGGGTGGTGGGCGTAGCGGTGGACGTTGCGCCGGAAACCGTTGAGATAGGTGAAATCGTGTTCGAAGTACTGCCGGTAGGCGTGGGCGTCGTACATCTGGTCCTCCGAAGTCGGCTCGGCGCTCAGCCGGCCATGGTGAGTCCGCCGCTGACGCTGAGCACCTGACCGGTGATGAACGAGGCGTCGGGGGAGGCGAAGAACAGGGCCGGGGCGGCGACCTCCTCCGGCCGGGCGAGGCGGCGGAACGGGATCGCCTTGATCAGAGCCTGTTTCAACTTCTCGTCCTGGGCCTGGAACAGCGGCGTGTCGGTCGGGCCGGGGCAGACGCAGTTGACGGTGATCGAGTAGCGGGCCATCTCGCGCGCCAGCGATTTGGTCAGGGCGATCACGCCACCCTTGGCGCCGGCGTAGATGGTTTCGCCCGAGCTGCCGACGCGTCCGGCGTCGCTGGCCAGGTTGACCACCCGCCCGCCGCCGGCCTCGACCATGCCCGGCAGGAACGCGCTGCACATGTGCACCGGCCCCAGATAGTTGATCGCGACCACCTTCTGCGCGAATTCCGGTGTGGCATTGAGGAATGTGTCGGTGCGATCCCAGCCGGCGGCATTGACCAGGATGTTCGGCACACCGACCTCGGCGTGCACCTGATCGCGCAGGGCCTGCACCTGCGCGGCGTCGGCGATGTCGACCTTCATCGCGACGATGCGATCGGGTTGCTGTTCGGCGGTGCGCTTGGCGGCGTCGAGATCCAGATCGGCGGCCACGACCCGGTCGCCGCGCGCGGCCAGGGCCAGGGTGATCGCCCGGCCGATGCCCGAGCCGGCTCCGGTGACTACCGCAATGGTGTTGTCGCTCATGATGTTCGGCTCCTCACTTACCGGTGACCGCGCGGGCGGAGGGGAATTCGGGGGCGCGCTTCTCGCGCAGGGCGGTATAGCCCTCGATGACATCCGGGCCCATGAAGCAGAGCATTTCGTAGGCGGCGGACTGGTCGAAGATCGGACCGGCCTGCTTGAGCCAGTTGTTGAGTGCCTTCTTCGTCCACCGGATGGCCAGCTGGGAACCGCCGGCCAGTGTGTTCGCGACCGCCAGGGCGTCGTCGAGCACCTGTTCGCGCGGCACCGCGCTGGTGACCATGCCGATGCGCTCGGCCTCGGCGCCCACGACCATCTCGCCGGTCAGCAGGTAGTACTTGGCCTTGGCCATACCGGACAGCAGCGGCCAGAGGATCGCCGCGTGATCGCCGGCGGCCACGCCGAGCTTCACATGCCCGTCGCCCAGCTTGGCGTCCTCGGCGCAGATCGAGATATCCGAGAGCAGGGCCACCACGAGTCCCGCGCCGACCGCGACGCCGTTGATCGCGGCGACGACCGGCTTCTCGCAATTGATCATGTTGTAGACCAGGTCGCTCATCTCCTGCAGCATGTTCGCCACCCGCTCGTGGTTGCCGGCCATGCGCTCGACCATCGCCAGGTCACCGCCGGCGGAGAACGCCTTCCCGGCGCCGGTGATCACCGCGACCCGGGTCTCGGGATCGGTGGAGACATCCGTCCAGACCCGGGCCAGCTCGGCGTGCATCTGCTCGTCGGCGGCGTTGTATTTCTCCGGCCGGTCGATGGTGATCAGCAGGACGCCGTCGTCCAGGCGTTTGAACGTGAGCTGGGAGTAGGTCGAGAAATCCATTGCGCTTCCTTCTGCTCCGAAGAGTCGGCGAGCGGATCGCCGCCGCGATGAGTGAACTGGCATTTGTTGTGAATGAACGTACATTCAACGCGTAGGTGTGTCAAGGGCCACAGCCGCCGCTCGGTCGTAGCCGAGACAGTCCGACGTGCGGATTCGCCGGTTTCCTGACAGGCCGGGCGCCGGATGCGACGATGATCGGCATGGGCGATTCCGACGATCAGTGGTACTACTGCCTCAAACATCACCGCGCCGAACAGGGCAAGCGGTGCTGGTTCGCCGATCGGATGGGGCCGTATCCGGACCGCGCCACCGCCGAGCGGGCGCTCGAGATCGTGCGCGAACGCAATGCCCGCGAGGATGCCCGCGACGGGAGAGACTGAGCCGCTCGTGCCCTCTCAGGTGGGTGGGCTACGGTTCTCCAGAGCACGTCGTGCCCGGATCCGGGGGCGCGCAGTCAGGTCGAATCGAGTGGAGGGCGACTTGTGAAGGTGACCGTGGTGGTGCCGACCTACAACGAGCGGGAGAACCTGCCGGTGGCGGTGGAGCGGCTGACCGCGCTACCGGTTGCCGATCTGCATGTTCTCGTGGTCGACGACAACTCCCCGGACGGCACCGGCGAGGTCGCCGACAAACTGGCCGCCGAACTGCCGTCGGTGGTGGATGTGCTGCACCGCACCGAGAAGGACGGCCTCGGCCGCGCCTACATCGCCGGCATCACCGCGGCCCTCGACCAGGGCGCCGACGTGGTCATCCAGATGGACGCCGACCTCTCGCACCCGGCCGAGGTGATTCCGGCCATGCTGGAGAAGCTCGAGACCTCCGATGCCGGTGTGGTGCTGGGATCGCGCTACGTCGAAGGCGGCTCCACCGCGGCCGAGTGGAAGTGGTACCGCAAGGCGCTGTCGGCGTGGGCGAACTTCTACGTCAACGCCATCCTGCGGCTCGGCGTCAAGGACGCGACCGCGGGATTCAAGGCGTGGAAGGCGGATACGCTGCGCGCCATCGATGTGGCCTCCATCCACAGCAACGGCTACTCGTTCCAGGTCGAGATGAACTACCGCACGATCAAGCAGGGCATCTCGATCGCCGAGGTGCCGATCCGCTTCGAGGAGCGCACCAAGGGCGCGTCGAAGATGAGCCTGAAGGTGCAGCTGGAATCGGCACTGATGCCGTGGAAGCTGTTGTTCGGCCGCCGCGTCTGACGGCTGCGGCGTCCGGAGCTCAGGGCACCGCCTCCACCGCCGCGTCGACCGGCCAGTCTCGCAGCGTATCGACGAACAACTGCCGCACGCGCGCGATGTCGGCGTCCATATCCTGTGGATCCCAGCCGCTCACATCGATCGGTGCCAGCACCGCCACGTCCACCGTGCCCTTGCGCACGATCGCCGAATTCCGCCAGGCGATTTCGCCCGCGTTGCGGATGACGAGCGGAATGATCGGCACTCCGGCCTCGATCGCGATGTGGAAGGCGCCCTTCTTGAACGGGCCGATCCGCGGCGTCATCGAGCGCGTGCCCTCCGGCGCCACCACGAGCGAGAGTCCGCCGCGCAGGGTGTCCACAACCGGTTTCAGCGCCGCCTTCGCACCGGTGGTGTCGGAGCGATCGATGAAGGTCGCCTCGGCGAACCGCAGCAGCGGGCCGAAGACCGGGTTGGTGGTGACCTCCTTCTTCACCACCGCGGTGAATCCCGAGCGCAGCACCGCGGCCAGCACCACCATGTCGAACTGGCTCTGGTGATTGAACAGGAAGACCGCCGGACGCGGCTGCCGGGCATGCTCGGCGCCCACCACCCGCACCCGCACGCCGGTGGTGCGCAGGGTGGCGTCGGCGGCGGTGGCGATCATGGCGTCGGCCATCGCGCGGTGGCGGCGGGTGACCGCGCGGGAGGCGACCCCGAAGGCGGCGCCGCTCAGCAATCCGGTGAAACCTACCGCGGTACGGGCGAAGTCGGTGACACCCGCGGGATCCCGCGGTTTGAAGGTCAGGGTCGGCCAGTCGCGTTCACCGGCGGTCATCGACATCCGCGGACCGGGATTCACCGCGACCGGATGGCCGACCGTCTCCAGCAGCGGAACATCCGGGGCCGCATCGGCATAGGCGTAACTGTCCGCGGGATCGATATCGTGTTCGGCGGCGAAGCGGCGCACCGCCGCGGCCTTCTCGGTGCGCCACAGCGGTTTTCCCTCGGTGAAGCCGGTGAGCACCCCGTCGGCGGTGGCCATCGCGGTGTAGAGCACATGGTCCACTCCGAGTTCGCGGGCCACCGGCAGCACCTGGAAACGGGTGAGGCTGGTGACGATCACCACCGTATGCCCGGCCGCCTCGTGCTCCCGGATCAGTTGCCACGCTTCGGGATACACGTGCCCGTACACGGTGCTGCGGAACAGCTGTTCGCCGAGTTCGGTCAGCTCCTGTTCGGAACGGCCCACCCATACCCGGGCGACGCGCTGCAGGAAGCGCTCGTACTCGCCCTCGGTCCGGGAACCGCGAATGCTGTACAGCAGGGTGTCGGTGAGGGCCCGGCGCGAGTCGCGTCCGCGCAGCAGGCGCAGCGGTGCGGCGGCGGGCGCGAAGCCCGCGACCACCGTTCCGCCGAAGTCGAAGACGGCCGCTACCCGCGGGCCCTGTGGCCCGGTCCGGATGGCGGAAATCGCTTCGGAAAGGTTCACACTGTCCCCTGCGGTGCGCGATTGGACGGGTCGAGGGCGGCGGCGCGGGAGATGCGGGCGCCGATGGTGCGCAGCTCGTCGGCCAGCTCGCGGCGACGCTGCGCGAGGTCCGGGGTGCCGGGATCGAGCAGGCCGTGGTTCTCCGCGAGTTTCAACGCGCTGGAGAACAATTCCGACGATACCGACTCGGTGCTGTGCAGCCGCTGCTGCAGCAGCATCTGGCGTCCGACGGCCAGGCATTCGTCGATGAACTGTTTGCGGTCCAGCGGTGCGGCCGGATCGGCGGCGGCCAGGCGCTCGGCCACCACGAGCTGGGCATCGAAGAACGAGCGCACCACGCGGTGCGCCATGATGAATCCCGAATCGGCCAGCGCGCAGACCAGTTCCGCGGCACTTTCGCGCTGCTCCCACTCGCGGTCCAGCAGCAGCATTTCCGCGCTCATCGCGGCCGCGAATTCGATCCGGTCGGGGAAGAAGAACTCGAATTTGAGCAGGTCGCGCAGCCGGTAGGCGGCATCCCAGATGACCTCGATCCCGGGTGCGGCGCCGGCCTGCTGGTCGGCGACCTCCAGAATCGCCAATTCCAGAATCGCGCGGTTCACGAACCAGTGCACGGCGCTGTTGCGATAGAACGCGGCTTCCAGATGGGCGCCCGCCTCGATCGAATACACCGGTTCCAGCCCGCCCCGGTACACCGTCACCACCTTGGCCAGCGACAGCTGTTCCAGAACCACCGCCAGACCCTGATCGTCGTTCAGCGTATCCAGCTCGCCGGTCGGCAGCGCGCGGCGTGAGATGTACCCGCAGACCGGCTCCAGCGTCCGACGCACCTCGCCGAGGGTGAGCGCGCGCTCGTGCACACCGAGCAGGGTCAGCGTCACCAGCGCGTTGACCGTGACCGGCGTGACCGCGTTGATGCCGACCGCCACCTCGAAGGCCAAGCGCTGCACGGCTTTGCGCTGGCGGTCCGCCACTTCCTCCGGTTCCGGGGCCAGGGATTCCGCGATCGGCTGCATCGGATCGCCGTGGGCGGCCAGCCGGTCGCGCGCCGACAGCGGCGCGCCGAAGCGGACGTAGACCCGCCCGGCGGAGTGCTGCTGGCTGCGGATGTAGCGGGCCAGCCAGGTCAGCCCCTCGGGTTTCTTGGCGCCGCCGACCTGTTCGGTCGCAATGGATCCCAGTTCGTTGAGCCGCTCGTAGGTGATCGACACCGGAACCAGCATCACATCGTCGATACGCCGCGAACGGATGGCCGAGGCCAGATAGTTCAGCAGTCCGAACCGGGGCGGGCGCAACTTCCCGGTACGGGTGCGCCCACCCTCGAAGTACCACTCCAGATTGAAGCGTTTGGCGAGCAGATAGGCGAAGTACTCCTCGACCACGGCCTTGTAGATCTCGTCGTCGCCGAAGCTGCGGCGAATGAAGACGGTGCCGGTGCGGCGCGCGATCGGCCCCATCGGCCAGAAGCTGAGATTGGCCCCGCCGATCACGTGGTTGGGTGGAAAGTCGTTGCGCGCCAACGCGTCGCCGAGGACGAACGCGTCCACGTAGGAACGGTGCGAGGGCAGGAACACCAGCGGGTAGTTGCGATTGAGCCGCCGCAGCGCGGCCAGCCCGGACCGGTCGCAGTCGATCTTCCAGGCCGAGGCGTGCACCGGCCGCATCGCCTGGGTGAACAGATCCGAGATCAACCGGCTCTGCGCGGCGACGAGTTCCCGCAGCGCCTTCTCGGCCCGCCGGTACACCTCCCGGGGTTCGGTACCGGTTTCGGTGGCGATGGCGTCGAGGCGGCGCAGGAAGTCGGGGGAGTCGAGAATCTCCTCGACCACCATCCGGGGGACCTTGTAGCGGTCGCCGATCACCGATCGTTCGGCCCGTTCGAGCGCCACCGTGCCCGCGCGGACGATCGCCCGCGCGAACGGTTCCGAACTTTCCGCGGCCCCGGGGTTGTTCGCGCGCAGATCGCTGAGCCGGGCGGGCTGCCCGGTGAGGATGAGATGCCGGTCGGGCGCCTTGTTCACCAGCCGGCGCTGCAGCAGCCGGTGCGGCCGGCGCGGATCGCTCAGCAGCGCCAGATCGGCGAAGGTGGTGCGCCGCACCCCGTCTCGTTCGGGCGGCAGCCACAGCACCCGGATGGGGATCACGATGGGATCGTCGCGGCGGCCGACGAGCCGGGCGGCGATGGCGGTGGCGTCCAGGTCGATCTGCGTGACGGGAGCGTCGATGCCGAGTTCGGCGGCGATCCCGCCCTCGGCGAGCCAGCCGCCGATCAGTTCGCGTTCCACCGGCGACACCGCATCGACCAGGGCGACCGCCGAGCGTGGCAGATCCTTCGCGGTACTCGGAGCCGGATTGCCGGCGGCGTGATCGATCATGGCGGGCCCCTCCTCGACGGCGCTCCACCATTCAAGCTCGCGGAAGCGGATTCGCGCAGGAAGTTGGCCACGACGCTCGGAAAGCGAGTCCGATGTGTGCTCCGGCACAATACCGGGAAGGCCAGGTAATGCTAACCTCACCTCTTGTAGTTAGGTAAGCATAACCTTGGAGGAACGGTGTCGACCACGGACGAGCGGGTGCGAAACGGTTACGGGGACGGTCCGGGGGCGACAGGACAGCTGGCACCGGGGACGGAGGTGACGGGCACGGCGCCGGCGATCGCACCCGCCGACGCCATGGCGGCACTCGCCGCGGCCGACCGCTTCGGCGAGTACGTCGGGTACGAGGGCCCCGACGGCTGGGTGTTCGCCGCCGATCCGATCGGCAGCATCGAATTGGATTCCGGCGAACTGCGTGTCGAATGGGAGGGCCGGGCCACCGTCGAGCCGTGGCAGGGGCGTCCGGCCGCGGTGATCGACGCGGCGCTGGCCGCGCTCCCGCTGCAGGGACGCAACGCCTACGGCTGGATCGGATTCGAATTCTGCGCCTGGGCGCTGGGCGCCGACGCGCACGTACCGGCCCGAACCACTTTGGCGCATCTGATGATTCCGCGCATCGAGGTGCGCATCGACGCCTCCGGTGTGCGGGTGTCCGGTGCGACGCCCCGCGAGACCGCGGAGATCCACGAACTGATCGCGCAGGCGAGTGCGCAACCTCCGGCCCCGGCGCGGCCGGTGGATGTCACCATCGACCCCACCGACTACCGCGGCCGGGTCGCCGAGGCGGTCGACGAGATCCGGGCCGGGCGATATCAGAAGGTGATCCTGTCGCGGAAGGTGGATCTGCCCTTCCCCGTGGACGTTCCGCAGACCTATCGGCTCGGGCGCGCCAACAACACGCCCGCGCGTTCGTTCCTGTTGCGGCTGGGCGGCCTGGAGGCGGCCGGATTCAGCCCCGAACTGGTGGCCTCGGTCGACCGGCACCGGGTGGTGACCACCGAGCCGCTGGCCGGCACCCGCGCCTTCGGCCGTGGCGAGACGGCCGACGCCGCCGCCCGCGAAGAACTGGTCGGTGATCCGAAGGAAATCGTCGAGCACGCCATCT
Source organism: Nocardia cerradoensis NBRC 101014 (assembly GCF_000308535.1). Classification (GTDB taxonomy): domain Bacteria; phylum Actinomycetota; class Actinomycetes; order Mycobacteriales; family Mycobacteriaceae; genus Nocardia; species Nocardia cerradoensis. The sequence goes on from NZ_BAFW01000013.1 coordinate 27,238, forward strand.
CGGTGCAGACCTCGTTCGGCGAGATCGCCGCGGTGGCCGAGCCGGGCAGTACCGCCGTCTCCGATTTCATGGCGGTGCGTGAACGCGGCAGCGTGCAACATCTGGCCTCCACCGTGCGCGGCACCCTCGCCGGGGACAAGAGTGCCTGGGATGCGCTGGAAATGCTGTTCCCGTCGGTGACCGCTTCGGGCATCCCCAAGCGCACCGGCGTGGACGCGGTGTTCCGCCTCGACCACGACGCCCGTGGCCTGTATTCCGGTGCGGTGGTGACCGTTTCGGCCGACGGTGCGCTGGAGGCGACGTTGGTGCTGCGGGCTATCTATCAGACCACGGAGGGCGCGTGGTTGCGCGCCGGAGCCGGCATCGTCTCGCAGTCGCGCCCGGAGCGCGAATTCACCGAGACCTGCGAAAAGCTGGGCAGCGTAGCGCCGTACGTCGTCGAAGCCTGACGCGGGGGAACGTGGACCGAGCCCGGCGGGAGTTCCCGCCGGGCTTCGTCGTACCGTGGCCGTTCGCCGAGTCCGGTTCGGCGACAAGGCTGTTCGGCGGCGAGGTTCAGTGCGATGCTGTCGCGGACTCGGTGTCGTAGCGGGCCCGCAGGACCTTCTTGTCGATCTTGCCGACAGCCGTGAACGGCAGCGCGTCGGCCTGCTCGAGGATGTCGGGCAGTTTGTAGGTCGCCAGGCCGCGAGCGGTGAGGAACTCCTTGATCTCGACCAGGCTCGGCATCTCGCCGTCGATCACCAGTACGGCACAGACCTTTTCGCCGAGGGCCGCGTCCGGCAGGCCGACCGCGGCAGCATGACGGACCGCGGGGTGGGCCAGCAGGTGTTCCTCGAGTTCGTCGCAGGAGATGTTCTCGCCGCCGCGGTTGATCACATCCTTGATCCGGCCGGAGACGATCAGATGCCCGCTCGGCAGTTGCCGCACCAGATCGCCGCTGCGGTAGTAGCCGTCGGGGGTGATGGCGCGGGAATTGTGTTCCGGGGCGCGGTAATAGCCGCGGATGGTGTACGGGCCGCGGGTGAGGAGTTCGCCCTCCTCGCCGGGCGCGACGTCGTTGCCTTCGCCGTCGACCACGCGGACCTCGTCGGCCGGGGAGAGCGGGCGTCCTTGCGAGACCGCGATCGTTTCCTCGGGATCGTCGAGGCGGGTGTAGTTGATCAGCCCCTCGGCCATGCCGAACACCTGCTGCAGTGTCGCGCCCAGTGCGGGAGACACCTCGCGCGCGTTGACCTCGGCCAATTTCGCGCCGCCGACCTGCAACAGCCGCAGGCTGGAGAGGTCGGCTTCCTCCCATTCCACTGCCGCACACCACAATTGGGCCAGCGGCGGTACCACCGCCGTCACGGTGACGCCGTAACGTTCGATGGTCGCGAACGCGTTCTCCGGACTCGGGTCGGCCAGCATGACGATCGACGCGCCCGCCGCGACCGCGCCCAGAATGCCCGGGCACGACAGCGGGAAGTTGTGCGCGGCCGGCAGTGTCGCCATGTACACGTCGTCGGAGGTCAGCGCGCAGATCTCGGCGCTGGTGCGGGCGTTGTAGTGGTAGTCGTCGTGGGTGCGGGCGATGAGTTTCGGCAGGCCGGTGGTGCCGCCGGAAACGAGCATCACCGCGATCCCGGACGCGTCGACGGCCGGCAGCGAACCACCGTCGCGCGCAACCGTTCTCAGGTCGACATAGGCGCCGGGATCACCGAGGACGAAGATCGTGCGCAACGACGGCACCCGCTCGGCCACCGCGGCCGCCAGTTCGCGGTAATCGAAGTCGCCGACCTTGTCGGCCACGATGTAGCCGGCCGCGCCCGAGAGCCGGGTCAGATGTTCGATCTCGGCCTGCCGATGCGCCGGCAGGGCCAGTACCGGCACGATTCCGGCGCGCAGCAGCCCGAACAGCACCTCGACGAATTCGGTCACGTTGGGCAGTTGGACCACGACGCGGTCGCCGGGCTCGAGTCCGGCGGCGAGCAACCCGTGGGCCGTGCGGTCGGCGCGGCGATCGAGCTCGGCATAGTCGATCGGTCCGGCCTCGGTATGCAGGGCGGGACGCTGAGGCCCGGTGCGGGCGGCGTCGCGCAGCAGGTCGCCCAGCGGTTCGCCGCGCCAGTAGCCCGCGGCTCGGTAGCGCTCGGCGAGTTCGGCCGGAAACGGTACGAAACCGTCGAGCAGGTCCTGCTGAGCGGGGGATATCGAAGTCACGGGTATCGCCTCACGGGTCGAGCTGCGCAGTATCGAAGCTGCCTTAGATAGGTTAGGCAACCCTATATTAGAATAGGTGGCCTCGCGTCCCGGGTGGGCCGAAACGCCGCGGCCCGGCTCCGCGACAACAGCGCGCACCGGCCCGTGCCCGCCTAGACTCGTGCGGGTGAGCGGTTGGAACATCTCCGATATTCCGGACCAGAGTGGGCGCACGATCATCGTGACCGGCGCGAACAGCGGACTGGGCGCGGCCACCACCAGGGCGTTGGCGCAGGCCGGTGCGCAGGTGATCATGGCCTGCCGCGACGAGGTGAAGGCCCGCGCGGTCGCCGACACCATCGGCGAACGGGTGCAGGTGCGCCGGCTCGACCTGGCCGACCTGTCCTCGATCCGCGAATTCGCGCGCACGATCGAGAATGCCGACGTGCTGATCAACAACGCCGGCGTGATGGCCCTGCCGCTGCGCCGCACCGCCGACGGCTTCGAAATGCAGTTCGGGACCAACCATCTCGGCCATTTCGCGCTGACCGGGCTGCTGCTCGACAAGATCTCCGATCGCGTCGTCACGGTATCCAGCGGCGCCCACATGATCGGCCGCATCGACCTCGCCGATCCGAACTACCAGCACCGGCGCTACGAGCGCTGGCGCGCCTACGGTCAGTCGAAACTGGCGAATCTGATGTTCGCCTACGAACTGCAGCGCCGCCTCACCGCGGCCGGTTCGCCGAAGGTCTCGGTGGCGGCCCACCCCGGCTACGCCAGCACCGAACTGCAGTCGCACACCGAGTCGTTCCTGGACGCGATCATGGCCCTGGGCAACCGGATTCTCGCCCAGTCGGCCGAAATGGGCGCCCTGCCAAGCCTTTACGCCGCCACCGCGAAGGTCGAACCCGGCGCGTTCTACGGCCCGACCCGCCTCGGTGGCCTGCGCGGCTACCCCGAGCGCTGCGGCTCCTCGGCCGCCTCCCGCGACGAAGTCACCGCCCGCCGCCTCTGGGACCTGTCCGAACAACTGACCGACGTCACCTACTCGTTCGCCCGCCGCTGAGCCGAACCGACCCGGTGTGACCGGCATCACTTCCGGTGATGTCACACCCCGTGGGTGCTGTTCCGTCATCTCTGTGTAGCGACGCCGCGCAGCGCGGCTCACTTTCCACAGGAGGATGGTCATGGAACCCCGTTTCGCTCTGTTCAACAACGAGATCGCCGCCAAGTTCGTCAAGCGGATCGGTAACGCGGGCCAGGTCGTGGACAACTCACCGCTGCCCAAGGCCACCCAGGAGTTGGTCAAGCTGCGCGCCAGCCAGATCAACGGGTGCGGCTTCTGCACCGATATGCACTCCAAGGACGCGGCCGCCGCGGGGGAGACCTCGGTGCGGCTCAATCTGGTCGCCGCGTGGCGCGAGGCGATCGTCTTCACCGAGGCAGAGCGGGCCGCGCTCGCGCTGACCGAGGAAGGCACCCGCATCGCCGATGTCCACCGCGGCATCAGCGAGGAGACCTGGGAGCAGGTGCGCAAGCACTACGACGACGAGCAGATCGGCGCCCTGATCTCGCTCATCGCGCTGATCAACGCCTACAACCGGCTCAATGTCATCGCCGGTACCCCGGCCGGCACCTACGAGCCCGGCATGTTCTGAGCGCCGCACGCGAATTCGGGCCCGGCACAGGATCGTTCGATCCCGGCCGGGCCCCGTCGTATCCACGGTGGCTGTGGGGACCGTCACGTCCGCCCACCCGGCCGGAGCCACCCGCGCCGCGCCCCTGGTACAGTCGCCCTCGTGCAGCGCGCGTATTTCTGGTTTACCAAGCCGGCCCCGGGTGGGTCGGTCGGTGACCCGCGCTGACCTTCTCCCACCCCGAGCCGGACTGCAGACCGGCTCCACGGGATTTCGCTCGGTGGGTCGGCCTGAGAAAAGGAACCCATCATGACCACCGCAGCCGATGTCGATGCCTCACACAGTGACCTCGACGATCAGCGCACGCTGAGTATCAGCCCGCTACTGTCACCCGCCGAGGTTCGCCGCGAGCATCCGATCGACGATGCGCTCGCCGACACCGTGCGGGCCGGCCGCGCCGCCACCGTCGAAGTCCTCGACGGCGCCGACGACCGCCTGATGGTCGTCGTCGGCCCGTGTTCGGTGCACGACCCCGAGGCTGCCCTCGACTACGCGCGCCGCCTGGCCGCCGAGAGTGCCGAACTCTCCGACCGGCTGCACATCGTGATGCGCGTCTACTTCGAGAAGCCGCGCACCACCCTCGGGTGGAAGGGCCTGATCAACGATCCGCATCTGGACGGCTCGTTCGACGTCAACACCGGCCTCGGGCTGGGGCGGCGGTTGCTGGTCGACATCACCGGTCTCGGCCTGCCGGTGGCCTGCGAATTCCTCGATCCGATCACCCCGCAGTACATCGCGGATCTGGTGTCCTACGGCGCGATCGGCGCGCGCACCGCGGCCAGCCAGGTGCACCGGCAGCTCTCCAGCGCGCTGTCGATGCCGGTCGGGATCAAGAACGGCACCGACGGCGATGTGCAGGTGGCCGTGGACGGGGTGCGGGCGGCCGGTGCCAGCCACGTCTTCCCCGGCACCGATCTCGACGGCCGCTCGGCGCTCATCCGCACCAGCGGCAACCCGGACTGCCACGTGATCCTGCGCGGCGGTAGCGCCGGCACGAACTACGACGCGGCCTCCGTCGCCGAGGCCTGCCTGCGCCTGGAGAAGGCGGGGCTGGCGCAGCGGGTGGTCGTCGACGCCAGCCACGGCAACAGCAACAAGGACCACAACAAGCAGGTCGATGTGGTCACCGATATCGCCGAGCGCATCGCCGCCGGTGACCGCGCGGTGGTGGGTGTGATGATGGAGAGCTTCCTGGTCGCCGGCCGCCAGGACCTCACCCTCGGCCGCGCCGACGATCTGACCTACGGCCAGTCGATCACCGACGCCTGCCTGGACTGGGAGACCACGGCGGCGCAGCTGGACCGCCTCGCCGACGCGGTGGCCCGGCGTCGCGGCTGAGGCACGGTAGCGGGTCACCTTCGCTCGCGGCTCGGACGAAGGTGACCGCGCGATCGTGCGATCACACGTGGGCCGCGTGCAGGCGGCGGACCGCCTCGTCGAGTGTGTCGTCCCGCTTGCAGAACGCGAAGCGCACCAAGCGATTCCACGAGTCGCGGTCGTCGGCGAAGACTTCGATCGGGACCGCGACGACGCCGAGCCGCTGCGGCAGCTCCCGGCAGAAGACCAGCGCGTCGGCGGAGCTCAGCGGGCTGATATCGGCGCAGACGAAATAGGTCGCATCGCTGCGCTTGACCAGGAATCCGGCGTCGGCCAGCGCCTCCGACAGGCGAATGCGCTTGTCGGACAGGCTGTCACGAAGATCGGCGACCCACTGCTGCTCGTTCTCGAGTGCGTAGGCGACCGCCGGTTGGAACGGCCCGCCGCCGACGAAGCTCATGAACTGTTTCGCGGCCAGCAATCCGTCGATCAGCGGTGCCGGACCGCACGCCCAGCCGATCTTCCAGCCGGTGACGCTGAAAGTCTTCGCGGCACTGGAGATCACGACCGTGCGCTCGAACATACCGGGCAGTGTCGAGATGCTGAGGTGGGTGTTGCCGTCGTAGACGAGATGTTCGTAGACCTCGTCGGAGACCACGATCAGATCGTGCTCGCGGGCGAGCTCCGCGATCGCCTCGAGGTCGGCGCGGGGCAGGATCGCCCCGGTGGGGTTGTGTGGCGAATTCAGCAGCAGCATGCGGGTTTTCGGGGTGATCGCCGCGCGCAGGCTGTCCAGGTCGAGGACGAATCCGTTGCCGTCGGGCACCAGCCGCGCGGTGCGGCGGGTGGCTCCGGCCAGGGCGACCACCGCGGCGTAGGAGTCGTAGTACGGCTCGATCAGCACCACTTCCTCGTCGGTCTCCACCAGGCCGAGCACCGCCGCCGCGATCGCCTCCGTGGCGCCGACGGTGACCACCACCTGGGAGTCGACGTCGTAGTCCACGCCGTAGCGACGTTTCCGGTCCGCCGCGATCGCCCGGCGCAGAACCGGCATGCCGCGCCCCGGCGGGTACTGATTCAGCCCGTCGGCGATGGCGGTGCGGGCCACCTCCAGCATCGCGGCCGGGCCGTCCGTATCGGGGAATCCCTGACCGAGGTTGACCGCGTCGTGGCGCACGGCCAGTTCGGTCATCTCCGCGAAGATCGTGGCGCGGAACGGGCGCAGGCGGGCGACGGTGGGGATGGCTGACATGGTCCCAACGTAGCGATATCGCCCCCGTGGCCGCGGGGCGCACCCCGGGCCGTGGACCGGTGCGATGCTTGCCCTCCGTTCGCTACGGTTGCGGAGCGATAGCGAAAGGCTATGTTTCACATTTAATTCGGGCTTCTGACCTGCATGGTTGTGCGGTTTCCTGGTGGCAGCTAGCCTCCCCGTGTTCTATCTCACAACCACTTCGGTGGTGGCTCGAAAGGGGCGGTGTATGGCCTCCTATCTCGACCTTCTGCTGCATCCGGCGGCGGGGACGGTCCTCGGATACATCAACGACACCCTGCACAACATCTTCAGCAACGATTGGGGCTGGGGTTCCTCGACGCCGAACTGGGGTACCGGATCGTCCACGGGCAACTGGGGACTCGGTTCGAGCACCCCGGACATGTGGACCGGTTCGTCCACTCCGTAGTCCGCCGATGCAGCAGTCGAGCCGCCGGGACGCTCGATGCGTTCCGGCGGCTACGCCGGATCCCGGGGCAGGCGAATGCCACCGAGCTTCGCGGGATTGGCGACATCGTAAGTGCCCCAGATCAATCCGTCGCGGACGGCGAAGCCGACCACGCGCGGTGGCGAGCCCGGCGCACCGTTGCGCGGGGCGCGCTCGTGCAGCAGCAACCCGAGTTGCCCGTTGACGCCGACGAATTCGAACCGATCGGAATCGGTGGGCGAGAGTTCGGCCGGGTCCACCTGATACATCCGGATGAGCCCGAGGACGAACCGCGCGATCTTGTCCGCACCGAGGATCGCCCGCGCGGCGGTCTTCGCGGTGCCACCGGTATCGCCGATGAAGACCGAATCCGGATGCAGGGCCGCGACGACCGCGTCCACATCGCCGGAATACAGCGCCTCGAGCAGTCGCTGCACGGCGGCGAGATGTTCGGTGTCCGATACCGGTTCCGGGGCCGCGGCCAGTGACTTCCGGGCCCGGACCGCGAGTTGCCGGGCCGCCTCCGGCGTCACCTCGAGCAGTTGGGCGATCTCGTCGAACGGCACCGAGAACCCGTCGTGCAGGACGAAGGCCACCCGCTGCGCCGGCGTCAGTGCGTCGAGGACCACCATCGCGGCGAAACGGCAATCCTGTTTGCGCACCACCGTTTCCAGCGGATCCGGCAGATTCGACGGAGTGACGCCGGTGACGATCGGCTCCGGAAGCCATTGCCCCACATAGCTTTCCCGCCGGGCGGCGGCGCTGCGCAGCCGATCCAGGCAGATCCGGCTGACCACGGTCGTCAGCCAGGCGCGCAGATCCTCGATCTCGGATTGATGGGTGGTGGCCAGTCGCAGCCAGCTCTCCTGCACCGCGTCCTCGGCGTCGGCCACACTGCCGGTCAGCCGGTAACCCACCGACAGCAGATGCGCCCGATGGGACTCGAACAGATCGGCGAGCAACGCGGCAACCATTGGCCCGATTCTACGGTCGCCGGAAATCCGCTGGGCCACCGCAGGGTTGCGTGCCAGCATGAAGCGGTGGAGGACTGTGTACTGACCGACGAGACGGTGTGGTTGTCGCGCCCGGCCGAGGCCGATATCGACGCGATCGTCGCCTGCTGCCGGCAGCCGTCGATTCCGGAGTGGACGACGGTGCCGGTGCCGTATCGGCGGGCCGACGCCGTGGGATTCCTGACCGATATCGTCGCGCCCGGGTGGGCGGCCCACAGCCCGGTCTGGGCCGTGCGCACGGCGGCGGACGGGCCGGTGGTGGGCATGGTCGGCCTCGACGCGGGCCCGCAGCCCGGGGCTGCCGAGATCGGCTTCTGGCTCGGCGACGCGGTGCGCGGCCGCGGGTTGATGACCCGCAGCGTCCGGTTGGTCTGTGATTTCGGTTTCGCCGCCGACGGGCTCGGCCTGAGCCGCATCGAGTGGCGGGCCTTCGTCGGCAACGTCGCCTCCGCCGCGGTGGTGCGGCGGACCGGCTTCCGTTACGAGGGTCTGCTGCGCGGGGCCGGTGTGCAGCGCGGCGTGCGCAGGGATTCCTGGATCGCCGGGCGGCTGGCCGGCGACCCGCCGGAGCCGGCCACCGACTGGCCACCCCTGCGCGGGCCGGGATCGGCGACCTGAGCCGCGTCCGGGTGCGAGTGCGCTCACAGCGAACATCTGCCCAGCTCGCGTAGGGTTGATGAAGGTTTGTCGGGGGGTCCGGCAACAATGTGGGACGTATTCCCCGAGCGCAGGGGGCCGACCCGAGAATCTGGAGGAGGTGCCGTGACGGACGGACCGCTCATCGTGCAGAGCGACAAAACCCTGCTGCTCGAGGTGGATCACGAGCAGGCCGACGCGGCCCGGCAGGCGATCGCGCCGTTCGCCGAACTCGAACGCGCACCCGAGCACGTGCACACCTACCGGGTGACACCGCTGGCGCTGTGGAACGCGCGGGCGGCGGGGCACGACGCCGAACAGGTCGTCGACGCGCTGGTCAACTATTCGCGCTACGCCGTGCCGCAGCCGCTGCTGGTCGACGTGGTCGAGACCATGGCCCGCTACGGGCGGTTGCAGCTGGTCAAACATCCCGCGCACGGGCTGGTGCTGGTCAGCCTGGACCGTGCCGTGCTGGAAGAGGTGTTGCGGCACAAGAAGATTCAGCCGATGCTCGGCGCCCGCATCGACGACGACACGGTCGTCGTGCACCCGTCCGAGCGCGGTCGGATCAAACAGATGCTGCTGAAGGTCGGCTGGCCGGCCGAGGACCTCGCCGGCTACGTCGACGGCGAGGCCCATCGCATCGATCTCGACTTCGGCACCCACGAGTGGCATCTGCGCGACTATCAGGAGCTCGCCGCCGACTCGTTCTGGGCCGGCGGATCCGGCGTGGTGGTGCTGCCCTGTGGCGCGGGCAAGACGATGGTCGGCGCCGCCGCGATGGCCAAGGCCCAGGCGACGACGTTGATCCTGGTCACCAACACCGTGGCCGGCAGGCAGTGGAAGCGGGAACTGCTCGCCCGCACCTCGCTGACCGAGGACGAGATCGGGGAGTACTCCGGCGAGCGCAAGGAGATCCGCCCGGTCACCATCGCCACCTATCAGGTGATCACCCGCAAGACCAAGGGTGAATACAAACACCTGGAACTATTCGACAGCCGCGACTGGGGTCTGGTCATCTACGACGAGGTTCACCTGCTGCCCGCCCCGGTGTTCCGGATGACCGCGGATCTGCAGTCCCGGCGCCGGCTCGGACTCACCGCGACGCTGGTGCGCGAGGACGGCCGCGAGGGCGACGTGTTCTCGCTGATCGGCCCGAAGCGCTACGACGCGCCGTGGAAGGACATCGAGGCGCAGGGCTGGATCGCGCCGGCCGACTGCATCGAGGTGCGGGTCACGCTCACCGAAGCCGAACGCATGGCCTACGCCACCGCCGAACCGGAGGAGCGCTACAAGCTCTGCTCCACCGCGCGCACCAAACTCCCCGTCGTCGAATCCATCCTGGCCCGTCACCGCGATGCGCCCAGCCTGGTGATCGGGGCCTATCTCGATCAGCTCGACGAACTCGGCGAACATCTCAACGCTCCGGTCATTCAGGGCTCGACCCGCACCAAGGAGCGCGAGGCGCTGTTCGATGCGTTCCGCAACGGCGAAATTCCGGTCCTCGTGGTCAGCAAGGTGGCGAACTTCTCCATCGATCTGCCGGAAGCGTCGGTGGCCGTTCAGGTTTCGGGCACCTTCGGTTCCCGGCAGGAGGAGGCCCAGCGCCTGGGCCGGCTGCTCCGCCCGAAATCCGACGGCGGTCAGGCGCACTTCTACTCGGTGGTGGCACGTGACACGCTGGATGCCGAATACGCGGCCCACCGCCAGCGTTTCCTTGCCGAACAGGGGTATGCCTACCGCATCACCGATGCGGACGACCTGCTGGGCCCGGCGATCGGGTAGGCGCAGCCGATCGGCCGCGGTGGGCGCGCCGCTGGGTTACCGCTGCCGGACAGATGTGAGGATTTGAGACGTGCGACGCTTCGAATTCGCGGTCGACCGCGAACATGCCCGGGCGGTGAACGAAGTCGTCCGCGATATCCGGCGGCTGCGAATACTGGCGTTCACCGCGGCCATCGTGCTCGGCCTCGGTACGGCCGGGCTGATCTGGCTGAATCACCCGTACTCGTTCCTGCTGGCGGTGGCCTTCGCGTTGGCGACCATCACCGCGCTGTTCGTCGCGCTGTGGACGCCGTACCGCTCGCGCATCGAGAAGTTGTACGCCGAGGGCGAGCTGGTTCCGGCCGTGGTCTCCGGGCAGCATCCGAAAGGGATCACCCTGCTCGCGCTGGTGAACCTCGCCAAACCCGGCGCCGTGCCGCGCTACGCGCTGATCACCCGGGTGGTGCGCGCCCTGCCGGGGCACGACACCGACGCCGGGGAACAGGTGCCGGCGGTGACCGTGCGAGCCGATCGCGCGCCGCGATCGGTCGGCGATCTGCGCCAGCCGGTGAGCGCCATGCCGATCGCCTGGGGCACCCGCGACCTCGGCGTGATCGAGCGCGCCCGCGCCGCGATCAGCGATGTGGAATGGAAGCTGCTGGCCGACAATCTCGGCCTCGCCGAGAAGGTGGGCCGGGTCGACTCGCAACGGCTGCTGCTCGATCCGCAACAACTGCCCGAGGAACTGCGCGGTTGACGCGTGTGGCGGTTCCGGCGCGCAGCGACGCCGACTAGCATCGTCGGTTGGTCGGCACGCCGTGCCGCGAAAGGGGTGGAGGGTCGATGGAGTCGCATGCCTGGGCACGGTGTCTCACGGCGGGAGCGTTGTGCGGGGTGGCGCTGGTGCTCCCCGCCTATGTGCAACCGGTGCCGGCGCAGGCCCAGCCCGCCGCCGATCCGTTCACCGGATCGCCCGGCCTCGGCGACCCCTACTATCCCGATGACGGCAACGGCGGCTACGACGTGCAGCACTACGACGTCGCCATCGATTACGACCCGCCGACCAGGCATCTCACCGGTACGGCGCGGATCGACGCGGTGTCGACGCAGCCGCTGCGCGCGTTCAACCTCGACTACGCCGGCCCCGCGGTGGTGAAGGTGTCGGTGAACAATCTGCCCGCGGGCTTCACCACCGGTGGTGCACACGAACTGACCGTCACCCCGGCGCTGCCGGTGCTGCCCGGGCTGCCGTTCACGGTGACGGTCGACTACGCGGGGGCCGAATCCGACGATCCCGATTCCGGCTGGACGATCTCGCCGAGCGGTGGCGCCTTCGCCGCCGGTGAACCGCATTCGGCGACCACCTGGTACCCGCTCAACGACACCCCCGTGGACAAGGCCACTTTCGATCTGCAGGTGACGATTCCGCAAGAGTGGCAAGCGGTGTCGAACGGCCTGCGGGTCAGCGATACCGTCGCCGGCGACAAGCGCACGGTGACGTGGAGTTCGAGCCATCCGTCGATCGGCTATCTCACCACGGTCGCGATCGACCACTTCGATTTCCTCGAACAGCGCCGCGCGAACGGCACTCCGCTGATCAGCGCCTTCGCGCCGGGTGCGGACAAGGGCAGGGCACTCGAGCAGCGGCTGCCGGAGGTGCTCGATTTCCTCGAATCCCTCTACGGCCCCTATCCGTTCGAGAGCGGCGGCGGCATCTACGTCGACACCGACCTGCATTTCTCGCTGGAAACCCAGACCCGGCCCATCTACGCGCCGTGGACCGATCTCGACACCGTCGTCCACGAGAACACCCATCAGTGGTGGGGCGATTCGATGTCGGTGCGGAACTGGTCGGATATCTGCCTGAACGAATGCTTCGCCAGCTATACCGCCGATTATCTGTGGCCGGAGCGCAAAGAGGGAAAAGATGTGGACACCCTCTACCGCCGCACCATCGCCAAAACCATCGACAATCCGGGGTACTGGGAGATTCCGCTGCAAAATCCCGGGGCCGGAAACGAATTCACCACGGTGTATTCCCGGGGGCCGTTGTTCCTGCACGCCCTGCGCCACGAACTCGGTGACGAGGTGTTCTTTCCCGCCGTGGCGCAATTCGTGCGCTCACATGCCTACGGCAACGCGTCCATGCCGGAATTCCGCAGCTTCATCCAGACCAAGACCGCGACGGATCTGAGCGGATTCTTCACCGCCTGGCTCGATACCACCACACCGCCGCCGGACCAGTACCTGTACCCCGGTTCGCTGCGCGGCTGAACATCCTCGGCGGCAACATCTTTCGTGGTCCTCAGCGCAGCTCGTCCACGCGTCGCCGCGCCTGCTCGAGGTCCGCGTCGGCTCGTCGCAACGCCGCCTCGGCGGATTCCACCCCCGCGGCGGCGAATCGGCGAGCTTCCTCGGCCTGTGCGAGCTCGTCGCGCAGCGCCGTGATCCGCTCGTCCAGGGCGGCCACGTCGGAGCGTTGCCGCTCGAGCTCGGCCGCGGCCGAATCTCGTTCCGCGCGAGCGGCTTCCAGAGCTTCCCGGGCGGCAGCCGCCTCGTCGGCACCGGTGTCGGCGGGTTCCTCGCTCTCCTCGTCGGGGACGGCCGCCAAGGCGGGCCCGGCCGGGCCGAAACCGGCGTAGTCGACCGCGGCGGCCAGCACGCCGGCACGAACCTGGTCGGTGACCTCCGGATCGGCCAGCGCCGCGTTGAGAGTCTGCGCGACCGCGCGCAACACGGGTTCGGTGAGATTCTTGCCGGCGTCGGAGGCGAGGCGAGCGGCCTTGTCCGTCAACGCGTTCACCGCTTTGCGGCGTTGGTCGGCGAGGGTGCGCATCCGCTCGGCCGACAGGGTGCGCTGCGCCTCGCGCAACGCCTCGCCGAGATCCAGCAGTGCCCCCAATTCCTGGGTTGCCTTGTGCGCCAGTAGATTCACCGCCCACGCCGCGACGGTCGGTCGCCGCAGCCGCGATATCGCCGTGGCCAGCTGTTTATCGCCGTTCGCGCGCGCGGTGCGGGCCGCGTCATCACGAGCGGCCACGAATTCGGCGGGGTCGAGGGCGTAGAGCTCTGCGGTTGTCTGCTCGAGCTTCATGCTGCAGAGCGTAACGATTCGGGCGAGGATATCGACTACAGATCGCGCGTGTGCGGCTGCACCCGCGGATTGTCGAAAGGTGTATCGGATCGTGAATTCCTTCGGGCTCCTGCTACTCAACCATCTGCTCCCCAGCATCGTGAACTATTCGCTGATGGGTTTGTACGGCCTGCACTCGCTGCACATGTGAGGCAGGACCCGCCCGGCAGGGCGGGCGGGTATCCTCCCCAGCACGTTCGCCATAGGTGAGCGGCTCGGCGAGAAAGGTTTTCGTAGGTGAAGTTCGCAGGACCGAGACCGGTCAAGGGTCTCGTGCTGGCGCTCATGGCGGTCGCCGCCCTGACTGTGACCGGCTGTTCGATGTTTTCCGATGCGGCAAAATCCGATACCGCCCGCGCGAAGGTCGGTGACTGCATCAATGTGCTGGAGGGATCGCCCGCAGATTCCAAGACCGAGCCGGTGGACTGCTCCTCGGCCAAGGCCGTCTACACGGTGAAATCGACCTCCGACAAGAAGCAGGACTGCGGGACCGAATACTCCTCGTACGAGGAGACCTTCAACGGCGGTACCACCGCATTCCTGTGCCTGGCGCCCAACCTCAAACAGGGCAACTGCTATCACGAGGACAAGACGACCGGATACTCCTATGCCGAATGCGACTCGGCGGAGGCGACGGTCAAGGTCGTGAAGCGGGTCGACGGTCAGAACGACGAATTCCTGTGCGACGCGAATTCGACCTTCCTGACGCTCTCGGAGCCCAAGACCACGTTCTGTCTGGCCAACCCCAAGAGTTGAGCCCGCGGTCGCCAGGCGCGCCCGCTGTCAGCCGCGGGTCACGACTCGACCAGTGCCACCGACGCGATCCGGTGCAAGGTGAAGTGCCGGATCGCGCCGGTGTCCGGATCGGTCGCATCCAGCTGACCGCCGGCCACCCGCACCGGTTCCACGATGCGCTGGGTGGCCACGCCCTGGGCGTCCACGTAACCGATGTGGACCGGGCGGCGCACCCGTACCGCCAGTTGCAGCAGTGCCAGCGTGGCCGCGGTACTCGTGCGGGTGCCGTCGCTGCGGACGCGCTGCCCGGACCGGCTGCGGGCGGCCTTCTCCCCGGCGCGTAGTTCGCCCACCAGCAGCCGCAGTTGTTCGGCACTGGGCGGGGTGGGCCGCCAGGCGTGGCGTTCGTTCGGGCGGGTGGACAGCCGCGCTCCACGGGGGCGCAGATCCACGATCGCCCCCGACGAATCCTCGCCGGCCGGGCTGAACCCCGCCGCGCGCAGCCGCTCCAGCACCTCGCCCAGCGGCGCCTGCGAGATCGCCACCGTCGGCGCCACCGCCCGCAGCGCCAGCTCTGCTGCCACGGGCGCGGCCAGCACCTCGGCCAGCAGCGCCGGATCCTCACTGCGCACGAACGATTGCGCCATCCCGGCGCGCAAGCGCCCGTGCCGGCGTGCCACATCGTCGATCAGATAGGTCAGCGATTGCGGGACCGGGGTGCGCGAATGGGCGGTGAACAGCTGATGCAGTTCGGCGGCGGTCATGCCGGCGTCGAGCGCGCGCCGCACCGATCCTTCGCCGATGCGGTAGACGGTGGCCGCGCCCGCCGATTCGATATCGGCGACCAGGGCGATGCGCTCCCGCAGTTCCGGCACGAGCGGTCCCGGGGCGACCACGGTCAGATCGGCTTGGACGAGTACGTGATCGACCGGTTCGGGCAGCGCCGCGTCCATTTCGGCCTCGGCGTCGGCGACGGTACCGTGCAGCAGCGCCCGGCCCGCGGAGGTCAGCGCGCCGCGGCCGACGATGCCCAGCGCCGCCGCCTCCGACAGCGTGCGCTCGACCGCCTCGATGCGGAAATGTCTGCGCCGCCGCGGCATTCGCCAGCTGAGCACGCGCGCCACATCGGCGGCCGTGATCGCCGTACCCGGAGGAAACTCCGCGGTCACCGCCAGAATCGCGCGCCGATCCGGGACCGCGTGAGCCGTGCGCAGCTCCGCCGAGAGGGCGGCCAGCGGTTTGTCGTTCACATCGCGCAGGCCGATCATCCAGGGGAATCGGTCCAGCTCCAGCCAGGCGTGCGCGAGCACCGCCCATCGGCGCGCCGCCGGGCCCTCCAGCCAGCCGTCCGAGGCGATCGTGGGCGCCCAGTAATCCTCACCGGCGTCGTTGTCCGGTTCAGGCTCGGGAATTCCCTTGTCCAGCAACCGGGCTGCGGCCAGCACCTCCACGAGCAGCCCTACCCGGACCTCGTCGAGTCCGGTCTGTTTGGCGATGCGCCGCAGTTCCCGCACACCCAGGCCGCCCGCGCGCAGCACCGGCGCCGGCACCTGGGAGAGCACCTCGAGGATGTCGCCGGCGTGGCGCAGCAACTCGCCGACCTCACCGGCGGCCGCGGCGTTCACATCGGCGGCGGAGTGCTCGCGGGTCTGCGGGTGCGGGGGTGTGAGCACATGGGGATCGGTGACCGGCTCGCGCCGCAGCACCTGGCCGACGGCCGGCGGGAGTTCGACCGTCTCGTCGTCGATCCAGATCAAGAGCCGGCGGGCCAGCAGCCGCTGGATGGGCCGTTCCGGATCGGTGCCGGGCGCCGCGTCGCGAGTGCGGCCGCGGGGGCCGGTGGTCGCCAGCTTGTCGAGCAGAGCGCGTTCCGCGCCGCCGATCTCGCGCAGCGCCGTCTCGATCTCGGGTTCGGTCAGTGCGTCGGGGAGTTCCGTGGTGGCGCCCATCTGCCACGGCAGTGTCTCGGGCGCGGCGGCCACGACGAACAGATCGTCGGTGCCCCACACCAGCGCGCGCTCGATCAGGCGCGCGAGCGCGGTGTCGACGGCCGCGGCGGAGACCCGATCGGCGAGCAGTTCGTGCAGGCGCGCGCGGGGCAGCGGCCGCTCCTGGCGACCACCGCCGAATGCGTTGTGCGCGGCGAGGGTTTCGATCACGGCGAACTCGAGTGTGTTCAGATCGTCGGCGGCGCGCAGTACCGACGCCCGCTGTTCCGCGCGGGCGGCCAGGACGGTCATCGAACCGGGCAACGGCACGGCGAGGTCGGGGCGCAAACCCAGGAGCCGGACGAGATCGTCGTCGCCGCGGGAGCTCAGCCAGTCGGTGAGTGTGCCGAGCTCGGGGGGTCCGGCGTCGGCCCCGGAATGCGTCCCGGCGCCGTCGTCGGAGGCTCGGGCATCGGTCGTGGTCATCCAATCCAGACTACGGCGAGCGAACATGCCAGAATGAGGCCGTGGTGAACAAATCGAAGAAACCCTACGTCGACAACGGCTGGCCCCAGGTGGACCACGGTGACCACGCGGTCACCGAATTGTCGTCGACCCGTTCCGGTGGCCTGTCGCCCTACGGCGAGGACACCGAGTTTCCGGTGCCGGCTGACACCCTGCCCTACGTGCATCCGCACACGGTGGTCAACCGCTGACGCGAACACGAAGAAGGCCCGCGTTCCTGTGACAGGAGTGCGGGCCTTTTTCGTGTCCGGACTTCGTATTCAGCCCGCACGATGCATGGCCCGGGAAACGCAGGGAAGGCCCGCATCGCGAGATGCGGGCCTTCCCTGCAGGGGGAAACCATGTGAGTGGTCTAGTTGGGCAGCAGGCCCTTGTTCGCCTCGTAGAAGTTCACGATCGACGGATCCAGCTTGGCGCCACTGGCTTTGAAGGCGTTGTACGCGTCGAGCGCCGGCTGCGGCAGCTGCACGCCCTGCGCCTGTGCGACGGTGACGGCCTTGTCGACGGCGGAGAACACCTGCTGGTTGCCGTCGGCCGGGGCCTGGGTCGAGGCCTCGCTCTCGGGGGCAACCTGCTGCCAGCGCGGGGTCTGGGCGGGAGAAGCGGGCACGTCGCGCTGAGTCGCGCTGCCGTGCAGGCCGAGGCTGGAGGAGCAGGAAGGCCACGCGCCCCAACCCTGGGTCGCGAGCACCTTCTCGGCGACCGCGATCTGCTGGTCGCGGCTGGCCTGGTTGGCCGACGGAGCGTACTGCGTGCCGCCGTGAGCGGCCCACGTCGACTGCGAGAACTGCAAACCGCCCTGGTAGCCGTTGCCGGTGTTGATGCCCCAGTTACCACCGGATTCACACTGTGCGAGGCGGTCCCACTCCGAATCGGGAGCCGCGGCGGCGTGTCCAGCGAGAGCCACACCCGCGCCACCCATGATCGCGGTGGAGACAGCGACCTTGGCGACGGTGCGACCGGTGTTGGTCTGCTTGCGATGGCGTCCACTCATATCGGGTCGTCTTCCTCTCGTACGCGCCTGCGAGGTGAGCTGTCGGGTTCGGACTGAGAGGCCGTCCGGTCCCGGCTCGCCGGGACTTCACCCCAAGGGAGCGGTCGTTGCCGGCCGTTCCCGCTTTCCTGCGGAGGCTTCGAAACCCGGTTGAGCTCCGAAAACCTCTGTGGGAACGTGGGTTCCCCGCCCTCGCCCCTGTGTTCCGTCGGGGTCCGTACCCGCGGGGCGAGGCTCGGTGCGGCGGGCCGGTGGTGCCGGGATGTCCCGGCTGCGATAGACGGTACGACGATCCGGCTGAAAAATCACTATTTGGTAACCGGCGTGTATGGCCGGTCGTGCTGTGCCGCAAGACCTTACGAATCCGCGTCTGTGCAGGTGAGTGCGGCGTGTCACCTTCGAGTGCGGGTCGTGACCGTGGCGTTATCGCGTCGTTATGTGATGAAGGTCACATGTGTAATCGCCCGGCGTGTTGGGGAAACGCTCAGCGCGCGCGCCGGCCCGACCAGAGCGCGAACGCGATCGCGAGCAGCAGGCCGAGCGGAGTCGCCGCCATCGCCACCAGATAGAGCCACAGCGGCGGATCCCCGTCGGTCAGGATCGGCGTGAGGAAAATGGCGACGATCGCGAGCACGCCGACCGCGAACAGGCCCACGGCCACCCGCAACAGCACGTCGCTGGAGCCCCGGGGTGTGCGGGGCGAGGAGGAGTCCGGCATGGGTGCACCGTAAAACGGATGTGCTTGCCTTATCCCCACCGGGGTAGACTCGAACCAATCGCGTCCTGCATCGCTGTGTGGGGCGCGTTCTTTTCGCACAGAGATAGGTTCCGGCGTTCTGCCGGGACCTACGTCCGTGTCCGGGGTCGTTCGCCGTCCCGCCGGATCCGGACGGACCGGACAACGATGACGAACGGGTGAGCGCAGTGCCGACCGGCAAGGTGAAGTGGTACGACGTCGACAAGGGCTTCGGCTTCCTTTCCCAGGATGAGGGCGAGGACGTCTATGTTCGGTCGTCCGCCTTGCCCAAGGGTGTCGATGCGCTCAAGCCCGGCCAGCGCGTGGAGTTCGGGATGGCCGCCGGTCGCCGCGGCCCGCAGGCGCTGAGCCTGAAGCTGCTGGAGCCGCTGCCCTCGGTGCGCACCGCGCAGGGCCGCAACGACCGCGTCCGCAAGGAGGCTCCGGCTCATCCGCGCAAGGCACCCGACGACCTGCACGGCATGATCGAGGACATGATCACCCTGCTGGAGGCGACGGTGCAGCCGGAGCTCCGCAAGGGCAAGTACCCCGACCGCAAGACCGCGCAGCGGATCGCCGAAGTGGTGCGCGGGGTGGCCCGCGAACTCGATCACTGAGTTCGCGAGCACCGCATTCGCGAGCGGGCCGCGGTCACGCGGCCTTGATCGACCACGCCTGATACGGCGAGAAGGCTTCGTTGCCGGCCTCGTCGCGCACGAGCAGCAGCAGCTGCACCTCGACGCCGATCAGGCGCAGGTTCGGTTCGGGATGGCTGTCCACCGTCACGGCCCGGGTGCCCTGTGGGTAGTCCCGGTACGACGCCAGGTGCTGCACGGTCTTACCCGTATTGTCGATCTGCTGGTACTCCAGCACCATCACCCAGGGCGCGTCGGCGATATGCCGCGGTAGCGACAGCTGCACCGGGTAGCCCAGCGGCGGATTCAGTTCCGCGGTGATCTCGGTGCGCTTGCAGTCGGGGGAGACGCGGCCGTGCGGATCCGGTTCGCCGATCGTGCAGTACAGATAGGGCGGAACCGTGACGGTTCTGCCGTGCGCGTAGGCGGTGACCGTGGGATCCGCCTCGTGCGCGTTGTGCACCGCCACCGCCACGATGCCGGCGACGGCCGCGGCGACGACCAGAACTGCCGCCAGGGCCAGCGCGAGGATCGTGCGGGTGCTGGGCTTGGTCACTGTGGCTGATTTCCTGTCGCTAGGGGGACTTCCTGTTTGACGTGCTGCGGACGGTTACCGCCCAATCCGGGGAGCAGCGAATGCCCACGGTAGCTCACGAACGTCTGCGCCAAACCGAGCGCCAGGACCGCCGTGACCACCGCGAAACCCTCCCAGTACACGGTCGGCAGCAGCACGCCGCCGGCGCCGCCGACCACCCAGGACAGCTGCAGTACCGTTTCCGAGCGCCCGAATCCGGAGGCGATCGATTCCGGCGGCAGATCGTCCTGGATCGAGGCGTCCAGCGAGACCTTGGCCAGTGCGCTGGCACAGGCCGCCACCAGCGCGGCGACTGCCGCGCCGATCAGATTGTCGAGCAGCATCGCGACGACCGCGACGGCAGTGCACGCCGCGGTGCACTCCACCACGATCAGCGACGGCCGGCCCAGTTTCAGCCGG
Organism: Nocardia cerradoensis NBRC 101014; assembly: GCF_000308535.1. GTDB lineage: Bacteria > Actinomycetota > Actinomycetes > Mycobacteriales > Mycobacteriaceae > Nocardia > Nocardia cerradoensis. The sequence continues at coordinate 47,229 of NZ_BAFW01000013.1, forward strand.
GCGCCGGTCGCGTTGCCGGCGAAGTTGCCGATCGCCGCGGCCGCGCCCACCAGCCCCAGCATCGCGGCCTGCTGCACCGGGCGGTGTTCGGTCGATTTCGCGACGAAGGCCACATAGAAGGTGAGGAAGCCGGTCAGCACCCGGATCGCGCTGTTGCCCCACAGCCCGGTGACCACCGACCGGCCCAGCGGCTGCCGGCGCCGGCTGGGTTTCACCGTCGATTTCTCGCCGCGGTCCAGCACTTCGGTGCCGCCGTCGCGGTTGTGGTAGCCGAGGGTCGCCGGCACCTCACCCTCGGTGACCTCGACCCAGGACGGAATGCGCAGGCTCAGATAGGCCCCGGCCGCCGCGATCAGGGCCGCGAACACCAGGGCGCCGACGGACCCGGCCACCGCGGCGACCGCTCCGGCCACCGCGCCCGCACCGAGCGTCCCGCCGACCAGGCCGAAGACGGTGAGCCGGGAATTGGTGCGGACCAGATCGATTCCGGGTGGCAGCACCCGTGGCGTCACCGCGCTCTTGAGCACCGCGAACGATTTGCTCGAGATCATCATGCACAGCGCCAGCGGATACAGCGCCCAGCTGTCGAAATTGAAGATCAGCAGGATCGCGAAGACCACCCGGATCGCGAACGAGGCCGACAGCGCGAGTCTGCGCCCGCGTTGCAGCCGGTCCAGCAGCGGGCCGATCAGCGGCGCGATCACCGCGAACGGCGCGATCGTGATCAGCAGATACAGCGCCACCTTGGTCTTGGATTCGGCGGTGGCACTGGCGAAGAACAGCGTATTGGCCAGCGCCACCGCGATCGCGGCGTCGAGGGCGAAGTTGGCCATCGTCGCGTAAACGAGTGCGGTGAGCCCGGATTCGCCCGCGCCGTCGGCCCGCGCCGCGCGCTGGAAGGTGTGGAAACCCTTCTCGGTGAGGTCCCTGGTGCGCATCGCCATGACTCGCGTCACCGTCATCTTGCGAGGGACACGGTGGCGTTCGGCGATTTTCGCGTCCTTGGGCCGGGGGCGCTCGGCCGCGCTCGGGGCCTCGGACGCCTCGCCGGAACGCTGGTCGCTGTGCGATCCGCGTGGGGGGAGTGCCCGTGGCGGTTCGCCCGATGCCATGCGCCGGGTCACGAATTCGGGCACGTCCGGTTCACCATTGCGGCGCGGCAGCGGAGGCAGCGGCGTGGACGACGGGGCGTTCGGGGGCGGATACCGGTCGTAGCCGGGATGCCGCCGGGTATCGGGATACTCCTCGCCGTCCCACGGACCGGGTTCGGTGCCGGAGGGTTCGCGGGAGGCAGTCACGATTCGATTCTCTCGCACTCGGTCGGCGCGTGGACATCGGCCGTGCTGTGATCCGATGCGTGTCGGCCGCCGTCGTGGCGACCGTCGCGCTCACATCGGGACGAATCGGACCTCGAACAGGGTGGGCCAGTACTTTCCGGTGATCAGGAAGCGGTCGGTGCCGGGGATCTGGGCGATGCCGTTGAGGACGTCGGCGCCCGTGCGCTCGGTGGGGCGCAGCAGGCCGCCGGCCTCGATCTCGGCCAGTACCGCGCCGCTGACCGGATCGATGTGCAGGATCTGATCGGTCGGCCACACGTTGGCGTAGATCGAACCGTCTGCGGCGCAATCGAGTTCGTTGAGCCGGGCGTCGTGATGGCTGGTGAGCCGGATCGTGCCGGTCGTCGCGAAGGTGGCGGGATCGCGGAAGGTGAGGGTGTCGCTGCCGTTGCTCATCACCAAGTGGTCGCCGCGGGCGCACAGACCCCAGCCTTCGCCGTCGTAGTGGACGCGGCGGCGTTCGGCGAGTGTGCGCGGATCGCGGGCGAAGGCGGTCTCGTCCTTCCAGGTGAGTTGCCAGACGGTGTCCCCGGCGCGGGTGACGCCCTCGCCGAAGTAGTCGCCGGGGAGTGTCGCGGCGGCGATCGGCGCGCCGGTGGCGAGATCGGTGGCCCGCACTCCGGAGTCGCCTTCCATCCCGGTGCTCTCGTAGACAACCGTGCCGTCGACCTCCAGTCCCTCGGTGAACGCGGCGCGGTCGTGCGGCCGGGTGGCCACCACCTCGACCCGCAGGCGCGGAGTGTTGTCGGCGCGCTCACAGGCCGTGGCGGACAGCATTGTGGACGCCGCGATCAGCACTGCTGCGGCCGCCGCACGGCGTTGGCATTTCATACGGCAAAATGTAGGACGTGAGCGCAGTGTCTGTTTCGGAGTCCGGCGTGCGACCGATCCTGGCGGAGGCGGTCGACCTGGCTCGCCGTGCGCTCCTGGAGTTGCAGCCCACGGGTGTGGGCGAACATCTGGGCGTCACCGGCGAGAACGAGTGTGCGGCCACCCATCACTTCGCCGCGACCCTGCCGGGGTACCGCGGCTGGCAGTGGGAGGTCGTGGTCGCGGCCGCGCCCGATGCGGAGTACGCGACGGTCAGCGAGTCCGCCCTGCTGCCCGGGCCCGACGCTCTGGTGGCGCCGGACTTCGTGCCGTGGGATCAGCGCATCCGCCCCGGCGATCTGGCCCCCGGCGATCTGCTCGCCCCGCACGTCGACGATCCGCGCCTGGTGCCCGGATATCTGGAGACCGGCGACCCGGTGGTCGACGAGGTGTGTGAGGAGATCGGCCTCGGCCGCCGCCAGGTCCTCAGCCGCGAGGGCCGCGTGGAGGCCGCCGAGCGCTGGTACTCCGAATTCGGTCCCGACACCGAGATGGCGCGTTCGGCCCCCGGAACGTGCGGAGTCTGCGGCTTCTTCGTGCCCCTCGCCGGCGCCCTGCGCGCCGCCTTCGGCGTCTGCGCCAACGCGATGGGCGCCGACGGCCGGGTGGTACACGTCGAATACGGCTGCGGCGCCCACTCCGACACCGAGATGCCCACCGGAGCCGGCTCCCCGCTCTACGAGGCCTACGACGATGCGGCGATCGAGGTCGTCCCCGCGGAGGAATTGACCGCGCGGGACGGATCCGCGGAGTCGGAACAGTCCTCCGCCGCGGCGAGATCGGATGCACAGGACTCCGCAGGAGACGCTGCCGATTCGGCAGCAGCGATTGCCGTCGACGCCGGAGAACCTTCGAGCGCCGATCCGGAGACGGAAAAGGGTGCACCCGCGGGCACCGACACGCCCGCAGCGTCGACCGCGGTAGGCGAAGGCGCTGCCGAGACCGAAACGCCGTCGAGCCCGGCGGGCGACGCCCACGGTGTCGGCGACACCGGAACGGCCGCCGACGCACCGACCGACACCGACGCGGCCGCGCCCGAGCGTCCCGGCACCGATCCCGCGCCGAAAGGCGTTGCCGCCGAAGGTGTTCGGAGCGGGGTCGATTCGCCGTCGACCACCGTGGACGACGTCTCCGCGACCGCCGACTCTGCCGCACCCGACGCCGATCACGCTCGTGCGTCGGACACCGTTCCCGCCGGCGGTACGGCTGGGGTTGCGCCCGCAGCCGACGACGCTCCAGCCGAGGCGGCGGCCCTGAGCGCTGCCGCTGACACGACGAATACTGCCGCTGACGCGGTCACCGGCGAAACGGCTCCGGCTGCCGAGTCCGGCGCGGCCGGTGCCGAACCGGTTCGTTACAGCGATGCCTGGGCGGTGTCCGCGGTGCGGGTGCAGCCGGGTGAGTCCGGGGCGGCGGAGGAGAACTGACGAGCGCGAGCGGGGGAGCCGTAAGGGTGACAGCGGATCCGTTCGGCACCGCGGACTTGCGTGCGGGAGTGCTCACCGCATGGCGGAATTCGCCGACTCGCCTGCGCGAGGACGCCGCCACCGAGGCGGATCTGGTCCGGGCCGGGTATCGCGATCGGTTGCTCACCGAGCTGGCGCAGAACGCCGCCGACGCCGCGGTCAAGGCCGGGGTCTCCGGCCGGGTCTCGGTGTGGCTGCGGGGGCGGGCCCTGCATATCGCCAATACGGGTGCCCCGCTGGATCTTTCCGGCGTACACGCGCTGACGGCGCTGCGTGCGTCGGGCAAGACGGGTACGGCGGTCGGCCGGTTCGGCGTCGGATTCACGGCGGTGCTCTCCGCCGGTGACGAGGTGGAATTCCGTTCCACCACAGGATCTTTGCGATTCTCCCGGGCGCAGACTCTGTCCGAACTGCGCGACAACGGTATCGACGTCCCCGTCGGCGCGGACGGTCCCGCCGTCCCGGTGCTGCGCTTGGCCTGGTCGGTGGCGGTCGCCCCCGAGCCCGGTTTCGACAGCGAGATCGTGGTCTGGCTGCGCGAGGACGTCGATGCCGCGGACCTGCTCGCGGCCATGCGGGCCGAGGCGGTGGATCTGCTGCTGGAACTGCCGGGCCTGCATACGATCCGGATCGGCGACGACGAATCCTGGCGCGCGGTGGAGGATCTCGGCAACGGTCTGCAGCAGGTCCGCATCACCGCACCCTCCGGCGAGGATTTCCGGTGGTGGCAGTACACCACCGCGCGGGCGCGCTGGCTGCTTCCGATGCGTGACGGCCGGGCCGTCGCGGCGTCCGCCGATGTGCTGCGGGCACCGACCCGCACCGACGAGGAATTGTCCCTGCCCGCCCTGGTGATCGCCGATATCGCGCTGCAACCGGATCGGCGCCGACTGATGCCCGGCGCCCGGGTGGCCGAATTGGCGGAGGGCTATGCGGATTTCGCCCGCGCGCTACCGCCGGGGGATCGGCTGGTGCTCGTTCCGGCGCCCGGCTTCGCCCGCAGCGAGGCCGACGGTCTGCTGCGCGAGGCGCTGGTGAAGCAGCTGCGCGAAAATCCGTGGTTGCCGGTGCTGGCCCCGGCTGCCGGTGCTAGCGAGGACCCGGCCGATGCCGGTTTCGCGCTGCCCGATTTCGGCGCCGGCGCGTCCGGAGACGACGTGGCGGCCCCGGTGCGGACCGACGCGGCGCCAGCGCGTGCGAGTGTATTTCCGGGCGTCACAACCGAACTGGCCGACCTGCTGGCGACTCTGCTGGGGCCGCTGGTGGTTCCGGAGTTGTCGGGCCGCGCGACCGCCGAACTGCTGGGCGTGCTGGACGTCCACCGCATCGGCCTGGCTCGCGTCGCCGAACTGACCGGAAGTGTGCAGCGCCCGCCGCAATGGTGGTATTCGCTCTACGACGCGCTGGAACCGTTCGTCACCGATCCGCTTGCCGCCGAGGAGTTGGGGGCCCTGGCCGTTCCGCTCTCCGACGGCCGCCTGGTCACCGGCCCCCGTACGGTGGTGCTCGACGATCAGCTCGAGGACGCGGTGGCGGTGCCGTGGGCCCGGCTGGTCCATCCGGAGGCCGCGCACGAGCTGCTCGGCCGCCTCGGCGCACAACAGGCCGGTGTGGAGGATCTGCTGACCGACACCGCGTTGCGCGCCGAACTGGATCACCGGCCCGACGACGAGGATCTGCGCGAGGCCGTGCTCGGTCTCGCCGCCCACCTGCCGGCCGGTATCACGTTGCCGACGTGGCTCGGTGGGCTCGAATTGCCCGACAGCACAGGTGAATCGCGCCCTGCCGACGAACTGCTGCTACCGGACGCCCCGCTGGCCGAGGTGCTGGTCGGCGATTCTCCGTTCGGCACCCTCGACCCGGAGTTCGCGCAGCACCATCCGGCCTCGGCGTTGCGTGCGATCGGCGTCGGCTGGGGGTTCACCGTCGTCACCGAAACCGATCCCACCGGTCCCGACCACGACCTCGACGACGAGGACCGCTGGTGGCGGGGTTTGCCGGAAGATCCGCCGGAGTTCGCGGCGGTGCGAGACCTGGATCTGGTCGCCGACGACGCGTGGCCGCAGGCGCTGCGGCTACTGCTGTCCGAACCGGCCACCCGCGGCCTGCTCGCCGACCGCGACGGCTACACCGCGTGGTGGTTGCGCCGGCACGCACGGGTCGACGGCCGCCCGCTCGGCGTGCATCGGGCCGGATCGGATCCGGTGTTCGCCGATCTGCTGCCCGACCTGCCGGGGTTCTCCGCGGCCGATCTGGCGGCCCTCGACGCGGTACTCGCCGACCCGGCGAACATCACCGCGGACCTGGCCGTGGCCCTGCTTGAGGCTCTGGCCGATCCGGCGAAAAGGCCCACCCCGGAAGCAGTTTCGCAAACCCACCGCAGGCTCGCCGCGGCCGTGCCGCAGCTGGATCTCGACGAGATCGGCGTGCCCGAGCGGGTGCGTGCGTTGTCGGGAGCGGTGATCGATCCCGATCGGGCGCTGGTCCTGGACCGGCCCTGGCTCGGATTGGCGTTGCCGCCGGATCGCCTGGTCGCCGGTGATATCGAGCATGCGGGCGAGCTGGCCACACTGCTCGACTTGGCCGCTGCCTCGGAGGCGGTCCATGCCGAGGTGCTCGGCGCCGGAAAACGCACGACCTGGGCGGACGAGCCGCTGGGTGTGCTGTTGCGACTGCAGTTCGGTTTGCCGCCGCTGGCGGGTGAGCTGGTGCTGCACGATCGTCTGGAGGTCCGGCTCACCGGCGCCTACGAGGCCACCGTGGCCGTGCCGTGGTGGCGTTCGGGCGAGACCACCCACGTGCAGCGGCAGCCGGGTTCGTGATACGGGGCGCGGCTATTTCGCGTAGGTGGTGATCATCTCCGCCAGCACGTCGAGCTGGGTGCGCACCGCCGCGCTGTCGTCGTCGACGAGCCAGCGCAGAACGATTCCGTCGATGACATTCAGGGTGAATCGGCTCAACGTCTGAACCGGAATTCGCCATTCGGTTCCGGTGGCCACGCGCCCGTGCTCGAGGACGTCGGCGACGGTGGCGTCGTTGAACAGATACTGTTCGCGCGCGATCGCGAGTTTCGCTGGGGTCTGCTCACTTTCACGCAACGCGTAGGTGGTGGTTTCGTAGGTGAGCAGTTGTCGTTGCGGTGTGGATTCGATGTTCAGCCAGAGCAGTTCCAGGCTGGCGCGCACCAAATTTTGAAGGGATTCTTTTCCACTTCCGACTCCCTGCCAGACCGTTTCATTGGTCTCGACGGAATCGCGCAATTCCATCGACAATGCTTTGACCAGCTCGGTCATCAGCGCATCTTTGTTTTCGAAACAGTAATGCACCACACCGAGCGATACCCCGGCCGCCTGCGCGACATCGCGCGTGGTTACCCCGGCGACGCCCTTTTTCTCCGCGAGGCCGATGGCGGCCTCGATGAGGTGGGCTCGTCGTTCTTCGACGCTCAATCGGGAGGACACGGAAGCGAGTTAAGCCGTCAGGACGCGATGAGTCAATTCGCACACTGTAAAGTCGGCGCGCTCGGGCGTGGCGCGTGTCGGCCGGTGTCACAGCCCTTTCTGCGCGCCTTTGTCACCTCTGCGGGCGCCGCGGCGCTGAATCACGAAAATGCTGTAGCCGAGCAGTCCCACGCCGAGCCCCATCAGACAGATCGGCCGCGCGTCGGCCCAGCTGTCGTTGCACCAGACCGCGACCGTGGCCACCAGCCACACCAGCGAGCCGACCGCCAGCACGGGACGTGGATCGGTCAGCCGCGGCGGGATCTCGGGCACCTCGGGGGTCACGAAGTCAACGATAGCGGCGGGAACGGCGAACCACATATGTGGTGTCACGTATCGTTTGCCTCTGTGACAACGCCTTCCGATATCCGCGCGCTCGCCGGTGAACTGTCCCTGGCGGTCGTGCGGCTGACGCGCCATCTGCGCGGCCGTCGCGCCGACGCGCAGATTTCGCTCACCCAACTGTCGGCTCTGGCGACCCTGGCCAGGGACGGGGCGATGACTCCCGGTGTGCTCGCCGCCAAGGAGCGGGTGCAGCCCCCGTCGATGACGCGAGTGATCGCCTCGCTCTCGGAACTGCAGCTGGTCAAGCGCGATCCGCATCCCACCGACGGCCGCCAGGTCATCGTGTCGCTGTCGGACGCCGGCAAGGCGCTGATCCAGGACGAGAACAACGCCCGCGAGGCCTGGATGTTCGATCAGCTGTCCGGTCTGACCCCCGATCAGCTGCGGGTGCTCGACGACGCGGTCTCGATCATGAAGCAGCTGGTCGCCGACTCGGAGTAGGGCCCGTCCGGCGTCCCGATGTGAGCGCTCAGGCCACGAAAGCGTGCTCGCTGGAGACGATTTCACGTCCCAGCGGCATCAGCGAGACCGGGATGAGTTTCAGGTTCGCCCAGCCGAACGGAATCCCGATGATCGAGACGAACAGCGGAATGCTGGTGACCAGATGCCCGATCGCCAGCCAGAATCCCGCGAAGATCACCCAGATGATGTTGCCGATCAGCGAGGGAGCCCCCGCTCCCGGCTTGGCCACCACCTCCCGGCCGAACGGCCACAGCACATAGGCGCCGATCCGGAACGACGCGATCCCGAACGGGATGGTGATGATCAGGATGCAGCAGAGGATTCCGGCCAGGAAATAACCCACCGCCAGCCAGAACCCGGCGAAAATCAACCAGAGCACATTCAGTACGAACCGGATGAGGGTCACCTCCCCAGCATGCCAGGGCCGTGCCGTACTCACCAGAGACGACGAGGCTCCGGATGAAGACGCCCGGTGCCAGCTCAGAAGAACCAGCCGAGGACCGGTTCGCGTTCGGCCCGGAAAGCGCGGTCCACATCCGCGAGTACCCGCGCGTTCTTGGCGCGCACCCGGTTCGCGCCGGCGAAGGTGCGGGCGGAGTGGGCGCCGAGGTACAGACTCCCGAGCACGTCGATGCCGAGTTCGAGGTCGGGGGTGCGGGTGGTGGGTTCGCATTCGGCTCGCCCGTCGCGCACGCGCAGGGCGAAGGTGCCCCCGGCGTGCCGGAACGGATCGTCCACGGCGACAACCACATCCAGATCCGTTTCGTAGTCGCGGGCGGACAGGGCGGCCGGGACGTCCATCGGCCGGGCCCACAACCCGTCGTGACGGCTGACGGTGCGGACCAGGCGGGAGTCGGTGAGCAGGTGGGGCAGCGGGTCGTCGTCACCGATGGTGGCGGTGACGGTGTCGACCAGGTCCAGCCCCAGCAGCGCCCGCCACAGGGCCGCATGCGCCTCGGCGGTGACCGCGCGCAGTTCCACCACCTCGGCGGTCAGCTTGCGCGGCTCCGGATTGTCGTAGCGGTAGAGCGCGTACCCGTCGGGATGAGTGAGGGCGTACAGGGCGGCCTGGCCCCCGCTGCCGACCAACTGGATCAACCACGCCGAATGCGGGCGGGCCTGGGCGCCGGGGACCAGCCGCCGCCAGCGGTCGTAGATGCCGGGCGCCACGGCGATCGCGTCGTCGAGCAAGCTCAGGGTCACGCCGCCGGGATCCGGGGCGGTGGGCAGGAACTCGGCGAACCGCCGGTCGATGGTGACGCGGTTCTCCACCACACACGGCCCGTATCCGAACCGTCCGTAGATGGTGGCCCGGCTGGCGGTGAAGATGGTCAGCGGCAGCCCCGCGGCCTCGGTGCGCTCGTGCAGTTCGGTGTACATCGCGCGCAGAATCCCGCGACGGCGATGGGTCGGCGCCACCGCGACACCGGCCACGCCGCAGACCTCGACGGGGTGGGCGCCGGGCACCGTGAGCGTCATCGTGGTGTCCCGGGTATGCCCCACGACGCGGCCGCCGTCCACCGCGACGAGCGCGCGGTCGAGCGGGAACAACTTCAGCCGCTGCGCGGTGACGACCGGATCCTCCCGGGGCGAGACGCCGAATGCGTTCGACAGCAGCAACCCGATGCCGGGAAGGTCCTCCTCGGTCGCGGGCCTGAGTGTGACCTCCGATGCGATCGCCATACCTCGACCATCGCACGCCGGCCCGATCCGGCGCACCAGGATTTTCATGAGGTGCCTGCACGGATGCAAAGAGAACATCCCGAGAGGGCGCACCCTGGTGGGTT